>CADDZP010000046.1 GCA_902812475.1 Actinomycetota bacterium
GCCGAGCGCGTCATCCGCCTCGTGCGCCTCCTCGCCACGGTCGAAAGCCTCGACCGGCTCATCGCCAGCGGCCGCGTCCCGGGCGTGGCCGCCTTGGCGTCGCGCTGGCTGGGAATGCAGCCGCTGTTCGAGTTCCAGGCCGGCCACGCCCGCCCACTCCGTCCGGCCTTCAGCCGTGACGCCGCCCTCGAGCGCATCATCGCCTCGTGGCGGCATTCGATCGTGCGCGGCGCCCAGCTCCACGTCGCCGCCCTTCACGCCGAAGCCGAGGAGGACGCCAGCGGTCTCCTCAAGCAGGTCGAGGCCGAGGTCGTCCCCGCCACCTCGTTCGTGGCGCCGTTCAACTCGGTGATGGTCGTCCACACCGGGTTGGGCCTCGTCGGCCTGGCCTGGTGGTGGGAGGCGTAAGGCGCTTCTAGCGGGGCCGTGCTGCCTCGGCGGCTCACGGCGTCGATGGTGACGGCGGCGAGCAACACGAGGCCGGTCACGATGAAGCGCACGTAGGCGCTGTAGCCCTGCAGACCCATCCCGTTCTCGATGGCGGCGATCACGAGCCCGCCGAGCACGGCGTGTGACATCTTCCCTCGGCCACCGAACAGGCTCGTCCCGCCGATGACGGCGGCGGCGACGGCGTACAGGACCAACGTGCCGCCGTCGATTGACGTCGACACCGACCGCAGCCGCGACGCGTAGACGACGCCGGCGATGCCGGCGGTGAACGACGCCAGCGTGAAGCACACCGTCCGGATCCTGGGCAGGCTGATGCCGGCCCGCCGGGCCGCCTCCGGGTTGCCGCCGATGGCGTACACGTAGCGACCGAACTTGGTCCGACCCAAGAGAAACGTCCACACGAGGAGCACGAACAGCACGAGCAGGAGGACCCAGGGCATGCCGCGGATCGGCGTGACGACTCCCCGGTTGGCGTTGCAAATGAGCACGATGACGATGCCGGCGAGCAGACCACCGCCGATCTTGGGGAGCGTCAGACTCACGGGGGGCGCGACAAGTCCGCTGTGACGCCGACGGGCGTCGCGCAACCACGCCCGCCCGCCGAACAGGGCGACGATCACCAACATCACGATTCAGCGGGCCACCGTGGTGAGCTGCCCGCTGGTGATGTCGTTGACGACCTTGTCGTTGATGGGCACGACCCCGCCCTGGCCAAGGATGAGCAACATGACGCCCTGCCACCCCAGCAGACCGGCCAGAGTGACGACGAAGGACGGCAGCCCGATCCGTGTGATCAACGTGCCGTGGAAGGCGCCGATGGCAGCGGTGGCCACCAGGGCGACGGCGATCGCCACCGGCCACGGCCAGTTCGTCCCCTGCTTGAGCAGCTCGGCCATGACCACGCCACCGACGCCTGCGACGTACCCGGTGGACAGATCGATCTCGCCGAGGAGCAGGGCGTACACCTCCGACATGGCCAGAAGCATGTAGACGGCGCCCTGGATCAGGAGGTTCACGAGGTTGCCGGCGGTCAGGAACTTGGAGTTGAGAGACTGGAACAGGATGGAGATGACGATCAGGCCACCGACGACAGGGAGGGCCCCGGCGTCGCCACCACGCACCCGGGCCAGCCAGGCCCGGACGAACTCACCGAAGGTCTGGGCCATCAGCTCCGGCGCGGCTGCCATCGCCGCCTTGTCGGAAGACGGCTCGGTCAGCTCTTCGACCGCAGAGACCTGTGGGTCCTCAGTGGTGGCCATGGCCGTTCCCCCGCTCTCACCCGAGAGCGCACCGGTCGTCATCAGTTCGACGACGGTCTGCGTGTTGAGTTCCGACGTCGGGCGGATGTCGGCCAGTCGTCCCAGGAAGAGCACGGCGATTCGGTCCGCTACCTCGAAGACGTCGACCATGTTGTGCGAGACGACGAGCACGGCCAGACCCTGGTCGGCAAGGCGCCGGACGAGGTCGAGCACGTTGCGCGTCTGGGCCACGCCGAGCGCCGCCGTCGGCTCGTCCATGATGACGAGCTTCGAGTTCCACAGCACCGCCTTGGCGATGGCGACCGACTGGCGCTGGCCGCCCGACAAGGAAGCGACAGGCTGGCGGATCGATTGCACCGTCGTCACCCGGAGTCCGGCGAGCGTCTCGCACGCCTTGCGCTCCATGTCCTCCTCGTCGAGCGCGAACACCCGCGTCTGTTCGCGGCCGAGGAACATGTTCTGGACGATGTCGAGATTGTCCGCCAGCGCCAGGTCCTGATACACGGTCTCCACGCCGAGAGCGGCGGGGTCGCGGGGGTGGCGGATGTGGACCGGCTGGCCGTCCCAGTAGATCTGGCCGCTGTCGGCCGGTGAGATCCCGGCGATGGCCTTGATCAACGTCGACTTGCCGGCGCCGTTGTCGCCGACCAGGGCGGTGACCTCGCCGCGGGGCACGTCGAGGTCGACGTCGGTCAGGGCTCGGACGGGCCCGAAGCTCTTGCTGACCTTCTCGAGGCGCAGGAGCGGCTCGGCGCCCTGAGCCATCCGCTTACTTGATGCCTGCGCTGTTGCAGGCGGCCTGGGTTTGCGGCACGCAGATCTGGCTCACCTGCACGAAGCCGTCCTTCACGACCGTCTGCTCCATGTTCTGCGTCGTCACCCAGGTCGGCGTCAGGTAGACGGATTTCACGTCGCTGTTCGCCTGGGTGTCCTTGGTGGTGGCGTTGGCCAGGCTCGCGGGCGGAGTCTGACCGGCCCGCAGGTAGAGGGCTGTCGCCGCTGCGGCCTGGGCCTCGAGGTAGATGGGCTTGTAGACGGTCCCGCACTGGTACTGCTTGAGCACGTTCTGCAGGCCCGACTGGGATGCGTCCTGGCCGGTCGTCGGGAACGTGTGCGCCTGGATGTTCTTGCTCTGCAGATAGGCGATGACGGCGTTGGCGTTGTCGTCGTTGGGCGTGATCGCGGCGTTGGTGTTCGGGTGGGCCGTGTACTGCTGGGCGAACGTGGTCTGCGCGACCGACGGCGTCCACGTGCCCGCGGGCTCGCCCACCTTGGTGTAGCTGCCGCTCTGGAACAGCGGGTTCAGCACGCCGTTGTAGCCCTGGGCAAAAAGAGTGGCGTTGTTGTCTGTTGGGTCACCGTCCATGACGAGCACGTAGGGATAGGCGACGTTCCAGTCCTTCACGCACTGGACGAGCCCGTCACCCATCAGCTGGCCCACCTTGACGTTGTCGAAGCTGATGTAGATGCGGCCCGGGTCACCGCCCTTGGTGAGGCGGTCGTAGTCGACGACCTTGACGCCCTTGGAGGTGGCGTTGGCCTCGATGGCGGCGCCGCTGCCCGAGTCGAGCGGGTCGACGACGAGGACGCTGGCCCCCTGGGTGAGGTCGGCCTCGGCCTGCGTCTGCATCGTGGAGGCGGTGCCCTGGGCGTTGTCGACCTTGAACTGCGTCAGCCCTGCCGTCTGGAAGGCCTTCTGGAGGTACGGCGCGTCGAACGACACGTAGCGCGCCGAGCTCGTCGTGGCTCAGGTCGCTTGGAGGGCGGCCTTCTGCTCGATGGGAAGCAGGACCTTGAACCGGGTGTCACCGGGCTCCGACTCGACGCGGATGTCGCCGTGGTGGCGGCGCACGACGATGCGGTAGCTGATGTCGAGGCCGAGCCCGGTGCCGTGACCGACGTCCTTGGTGGTGAAGAAGGGATCGAAGATGCGACGCTGCAGCTCGGGCGGGATCCCCGGCCCCGTGTCGCCGATCTCGACGAAGACGCAGTCGCCTTCCCGCCCGGTGCGGATGGTCAGTGTGCCGTGGCCGTCCATGGCGTCGACGGCGTTGTCGATGAGGTTGGTCCAGACCTGGTTGAGCTCGCCGGCCTGGGCGCAGATCTCGGGAAGGTCCGGGTCGTACTCACGTACGACCCGCACGCCCTTCTTGAGCTTGTGGCCGAAGATCACGAGCGTGGTCTCGAGGCCGGCCCTGACGTCGGTCGTCTCGAAGGCCGCCTTGTCCATGTGGCTGTAGTCCTTCATGGCACCCACCAGCTCGGAGATGCGCCCCGCCGACGTGCGGATCTCCCACGTGAGGTTCTCGATCTCGAGCCCGGCGGCGATCCAGCGCACGGCGTAGGAGGCGGCGTCGCCGGCCGTCGTCAGAACTCGGTGGAGCCACGGCTCGTCGAGGCCGGCGCCGGCGAAGACGGGAGCGAGTTCCCAGGCCTCGTCGACGCCTGCCTCTTCGAGCCGCGCCGCGAGCGTGTCCTCCAGGTCGCCGGCGTCGACCGTCGACAGCGCCGGCGCCGTTGTGGACCGTTCGACGCCTTCGGTGAACAGACCGAGCAGCTGCTTCAGTTGCTCGGTGTGCAGCGACTCGGTCATGCCGATGATGCCTGTGCGGGCGTCGACGAGCTTGTCGCCGAGCGCCTCGGCGGCGCGGACCTCGGCCGCCGCCGGGTTGTTGAGCTCGTGGGCCAGCCCTGCCGACAGCGCCCCGAGGGCGATCAGCTTCTCCCGCTGGCTCATCAGCTGCTCGGTGCTCGTCAGGCCCAGGAAGATGCCGTCGATGAGGTGCACCGCCATTGGGAACCACGTCTTGAGGGCGCGGGAGAAGTCCTCCGCCGTCCACCTCGCCACCCGGGTGTGCACGACCGCCCGCATGCTGGACGCGTACGCCTCGTCCTGGGACACGGCGATGAACGCCCGGGTGGCACCGGCGTAGGAGCCGGGCACATCCGACGACGTCATCACCATGTCCGTGCCGTCCAGGTGCTTGACGAGCTGGATCTCGCCCTCAAGCAGCACGTAGAAGAACTCCGCCTTGTCGCCCTCGCGGTAGACGAGGTCCCCGGCCTCGTACGTCTCCGTGGAGGCCCGCTGGACGAGCCAGTCCAGTTGCTCGTCGGTCAGGCTCTCGAAGAGGAAGGTGCTCCGGAGCTCGTCGGTGAGGGTCATCGGGGGCTACAGCATCTCCAGGTACCGGTGCACGAGGGTGACGGCCATGGCCCCCTCGCCCACGGCCGATGCCACCCTCTTCACCGACTGCGCGCGCACGTCGCCGGCGGCGAAGACGCCGGGCACGCTGGTTTCGAGGAAGTACGGGTGGCGGTCCAGCGGCCAGTCGGGAGGGAGCTCGCCGTCGACGGTGAGGTCGGGGCCGGTCAGCACGAACCCCTTCTCGTCACGGAGGACCTCCTTGCCCAGCCAGTCGGTGCACGGCGCCGCCCCGATGAACACGAAGAGCCACGACGTCTTCGCTTCCTCTTCGACGCCCGTCGTGCGGTCGGCGATGCGGATGCGCTCGAGGTGGCCGTCGCCGTCGCCCGTCACCACCGCGCAGTTCGTCCGCACCTGAACGTTGGGGAGCTGACCGAGCTGTTCGATCAGGTAGTGCGACATCGACCGCTCGAGGCTGTCGCCGCGCACCAGGATGGTCACGCTCCGGGCCGTGCGGGCGAAGTACACGGCCGCCTGCCCGGCTGAGTTGGCGCCGCCGACGATGTACACGTCGTCGTTGCGGCAGGACTCGGCCTCGGTCGCCGTGCCGCCGTAGTACACGCCCGACCCCGTGAACGGCTCGATGCCCGGCGCCTCGAGGCGGCGGTAGGCGACGCCCGTGGTGACGAGGACGGCGTGGGCCGACAACTGCGTGCCATCGGCCAGGCGTACGACGCGTGCCGAACCGCACGCCTGCAGGCCGGCGACCTCCGACGTGAGCAGCATCTCGGCGCCGAACCGGCGGGCCTGGGTGCTGGCCCGCCGGGCGAGGTCGCCCCCCGACACGCCCGACGGGAACCCGAGATAGTTCTCGATGCGCGAGCTCTGGCCCGCCTGGCCACCGACCGCTTCCCGCTCGATCACAACGGTGCTCAGGCCCTCCGACGCGCCGTACACCGCCGCGCCCAGGCCGGCCGGTCCGGCACCCACCACGATGAGGTCGTAGAACGGGAGCGCCGGCGTCGCCACCAACCCGAGCGCCGTCGCCACCTCAGACGGCGTCGGGGCCACCATGACGTCGCCCTTGTCAGTGATGACGAGGGGCAGGTGGTCGCGACCGGTGCCGTTCGCTTCGAGCAGACGCACTGCGTCGGCGTCGCGGTCGAGGTCCAGCCAGCGGAACGGGACCTGGTTGCGCGTGAGGAAGTCCTTCACGACGTGGGACGGAGCGGACCAGCGGTGTCCGACGACCCGCAAACCATCGTCGCCCTTGGGCCGGCTGGCCGCCTTCCAGTCCTCGAGCAGGTCGTCGAGGACGGGATACAGCTTCTCCTTCGGCGGGTCCCACGGTTTCAGCAGGTAGTAGTGGACGTCGGCCCGGTTGATGGCGCCGATGGCGGCGTCCGTGTCGGCGTAGGCGGTCAGCAGCATGCGCCGGGCGTTGGGGTAGAGCTGGCGGGCCTGCTCGAGGAACTCCACGCCGGTCATCTCGGGCATGCGGTGGTCGGCGAGCAGCAGGGCGACGCGGTCTCCGCGGAGCTTCAGCTCCTTGAGCGCGTCCAAGGCGGCCGGCCCGGACTCCGCCCGGCGCACGCGATAGTCCTCGGCGTAGCGCTGCCTGAGGTCTCGGGCCAGCGCCCTCGACACCTCGGGGTCGTCGTCGACGGTCAGGAGGATCGGCGGCGCCACGGCGGCCATTCTCGCGTGGTGACGGCGGTATGGCTCAGGCGGTGTAGCGCCTGCGGGCGTCCTCGATGACCCGCTCGGCCTGTGCCCGCCCCTGCCACCCGGCGGTGTTGGCCGACTTCCCCGGCTCGAGCATCTTGTACACGTCGAAGAACTGCTCGACCTCCTGGAGGAAGAACGGCGGGACGTCGTCGAGGTCCTTGAACACCTCGGTGCGAGGGTCTCCGACCACGACGCTGAGCACCTTGGCGTCGGGCCCGGCCTCGTCCTGCATCCAGAAGACACCGATGGGGCGCACCATGACGTGACAACCGGGGAACGTCGACTCCTCGATGATGATCAGCACGTCGAGGGGATCGCCGTCCTCGCCGAGCGTGCGGGGGAAGAACCCGTAGTCGGCCGGGTAGTGCGTGGCGCTGAACAACTCGCGGTCCAGCCAGATCACACCCGTGTCTTCGTTCATCTCGTACTTGTTCTTCGACCCGCGCGGGATCTCGACGACGGCCTCGATCTCCATCGTCCTCGGTCTACCCAGCCGCAGTCCGCAGCGGCTCGCGTTCGTCGTCGGGCTCGGCGGCCGCCTGGATCAGCTCGGGATTGTCGCCGCGGTAGTAGCCGATGATGGCGAGGAGGATCGACAGCACGGGTACGGCGAGGATCGCCCCCAGCACACCGGCGAGGATCGTCCCGGTCGTGAGGGCGAGGAGCACGGCGACCGGGTGGAGGTGCACGGCGCGGCCCAGCACGAACGGCCCTACCAGGTAACCCTCCAGGTTGTGGATCACGATGGTGGCGCCGATGACGACGAGGGCGGCCACCCCGCCCTTGGCCACCAGGGCGATGAGAGCGGCCAGTACACCGGTGACGATGGCGCCCACGAGCGGTATGAAGGCACCGAGGAACGTGAGGAAGGCCAGCGGCATGGCCAGCGGCACCCCGAGCACCGCCAGGGTGATGCCCATCACCGTCCCGTTGACCACGCCGTTGATGGCGGTGCCCCGTATGTAGCCGCCGAGTGCGTCCCAGCTGCGCCGGCCGATGGCCTTCGCCTCGTCGGCGCGTTCGGCCGCGAACAGCCCCACCATCCAGTTGGTGATCTTGTCGCCGTCCTTCACGAAGAAGAAGGTGATGACGGTCGTCAGCAGCGTCGTCGTGATGATCTCGACGAGCAGGCCGATACCGCTGAGGGCGCCCTGGGCGATCTGGCCCTGGCGCTGGGTGATCTGGTGCTTGGCCTCGTTGATGTAGCGGTCGATGTCCTTCTGTTTGAGGTGGAACGGCGCGCCCGTGAGCCAGTGCTGCACGTCCTTGAACCCCTGGCTCGCCTGCTTGCCGACGTCGCCGAACTGGTTGACCACCTTCGGCACGAACCAGAAGCCGATGCCGACGAAGATGGCGAGAGCGGCGACGAACACGGCGAACGTCGCCAGCACCGGCGGCCACCGGTGCTTGCGCAGCCAGTGGGCCGGCGGCGCCAGGATGGCGGTGAGGAACAGCGCGAACAGCACGGGCATGACGACGAGGCGCAGCCGGCCGAAGGCGAGGAACACGACGTAGAGGGCGGCGCCGACAACGAGCAGGCGCCAGCCGAGCGCCGCGGCCGTGTTCAACCAGCGGGGAACCACGGGCGACGGACGGTCGGCCACGACGCCGTCACGTTAGCCAGGCACGCCCGTTCTCTTGCGGTTTGCTGCCGAGCGGGCGCGCTAAGAACAGGGCCATGCCGCTCGTCCACCGTGTCCTGCCGCCGCAGCCCGTCGAGTCCGTCGAGGAGTACGTCACCAGGCGAGGCGGGCGGGGGCTGGAGGCCGCTGTCCACGTCGACCCGGACACGCTCATCGCCGAGGTCGAGGCCTCAGGCCTGCGCGGGCGCGGCGGCGCCGGCTTTCCGACCGGGCGCAAGTGGCGCACGGTCCGCGACAACGCCTCCGACGTGCTGGCGACAACCGTCGTCGTGAACGGCGCCGAGGGCGAGCCCGGGTCGTTCAAGGACCGCACACTCATGCGCATGGACCCCTACGCCGTGGTCGAGGGCGCCCTCATCGCCGCCCGCGCGGTCGGTGCGCCGTCCGTCGTGTTCGGGCTCAAGCGAGCGTTCGTGACGGAGATCTCGCGCCTGCGGGCCGCCATCGTCGACATCAAGCGGGAGGGATGGGCCGCTGGCATCGATCTCACCGTGTTCGAGGGACCCGACGAGTACCTGTACGGCGAGGAGACCGCTCTTCTCGAGACAATCGACGGCCGCTATCCCTTCCCGCGCATCGCGCCGCCCTTCCGCCGGGGGGTCACCGAGGTCGTCGAGCACGCCGACGACGTCGGATCGGGCAGCGGGCTCTCCGGGCACGTCGAGATGGCCGTCCCCGGCGGCGAGACCGGCGCCCCGCCGACGTTGGTCGACAACGTGGAGACGATGGCCAACATCCCCCGCATCATCGCAAGGGGCGCTGACTGGTTCCGCACCGAGGGCACCGCCGAGTCGCCGGGCACGATCGTCTGCACCGTGACGGGGAGCACCCGTCGCGCCGGCGTCGGCGAGGTCCTCATGGGGACGCCGCTGCGGGAGGTGCTCGATCTTGTCGGCGGCGGGCCGCGCCGCGGCCACCGCATCAGGGCCGTGCTGCCGGGTGTCTCCAGCGCCGTCATCCCCGAGCACCTGCTCGACACGCCGTGCAGCTATGAGTCGATGGCGTCCATCGGCAGTGGTCTCGGCTGTGGCGCTTTCTTGGTCTTCGACGAAGAGGACGACCTCGCCGCCGTCGCCGCCGGCGTGTCCCGCTTCCTCGCCGTCGAGTCGTGCGGGCAGTGCACGCCGTGCAAGCGGGACGGGATCGACCTGTCCAACGCCCTGACCAGAGTGAGCCGCTCGGCGGCGAGCTCGCGCGATCTGGCCGAGATTCGGAGGCTGGCCGACACCGTCTCCGAGGGCGCCCGGTGCTCGCTCGGTCTGCAGCACGAGGCCCTGGTCAAGAGCCTCGTCACCGCCTTCGGCGACGACTTCCAGGCCCACGTCGACGGCCGCGCCCGCGCCGTCGACCCGACGCTCATCGCCGAGCTGCGCGACATCTCGGGCGACGAGGCGGTCTTCTATGCCCGCCAAGCGCAGAAGCAGCCCGACTGGACCTACGGCGCCGAGGACTCGGGCAAGTGGCCGGCCGAGCGTCTGGACGAGCACAGAGCGCCCCAGCCCCTGGAAGACTGATGCGCTGATGGCGAAGTCCGCCCTGCCGAAGGACGTCTACAAGGCCGAGCTCGAGCGTCTGCAGATCGAGTTGGTCAAGCTCCAGCAATGGGTCCGCGAGGAGAAGGAGCGGGTCGTCGTCGTCTTCGAGGGACGGGACGCCGCTGGGAAGGGCGGCGTCATCAAGCGCATCACCGAGCACCTGAGCCCCCGCACATGCCGGGTCGCCGCCCTCCCCGCCCCCGACGAGAAGGAGAAGACACAGTGGTACTTCCAGCGCTACGTCGCCAGCCTGCCGTCCGGCGGTGAGATCGTCCTCTTCGACCGCAGCTGGTACAACCGGGCGGGCGTCGAGCGGGTGATGGGGTTCGTCAACGAGGAGGGGTACCAGCTCTTTCTCCGCCAGTGCCCCAGCTTCGAGCGCATGCTCATCGAAGACGGCATCCACCTGCTCAAGTACTGGTTCTCGGTGAGCGACGAGGAGCAGGAACGCCGCTTCCAGGCCCGCCTCGAGACGCCCCTGAAGCGGTGGAAGATCAGCGACGTCGACATCGAGTCCCGTCAGAAGTGGGTCGAGTACTCCAAGGCCAAGGACGAGATGTTCTCGCACTGCGACGTCCCCGACTCGCCGTGGTACCAGGTGGAGGCCGACGACAAGAACAAGGCGCGCATCAACTGCATCTCACACCTCCTGTCGGTCATCCCCTACAAGGACCGCGAGCTTCCCAAGCTCGACCTTCCGAAGCGCCGCCCCCCGCCCGGTGACTACAAGCGCCCGCCGAGGGGGCGGAGCACCTGGGTCCCCGACCACGCCGCCACCCTGATCGGCTCCTGATCAGTCCTCGATTGCCGCATAGATGCAGGTCCAGAAGTCCTGGACGACGGCCGGCGGCGGGAAGGCGCCTGTGAACATGTCGGTCGTGAGTACGACGCCGACCAGGTCCTCGGCCGGGTCGTTCCCCCACGACGTCCCCAGGCCGCCGGCCCATCCGTAGGCACCGACCTTCGGCCCGAGTCCGCGACGCCCCGTCTGCACGGCGAGACCGAAGCCCCAGCTCTGCGAACCGTCTGGTGACGGCCGGCCGGTCGCGCCGACGAGCTGGTCGGTCGTCATGGCCTCGACCGACGCCTGGGAGAGGAGACGGCTTCCGTCTGGCAGGCGTCCGCCTGCGAGGAGCATGCGGCCGAACGCGTGCATGTCGTCGAGCGTGGACACCAGCCCCCCAGCACCCGACGGGAAGGCGGGCGGCGTGGACCACTGGCCGTCGGGCGGGTCGTACACCGTCCGCTGACCGGTCTGGAAATCGCGGCCGTAACAGGTGCCGAGGCGGTCGATGCTCGAGGTGAAGAACCCGGTGTGGGTCATGCCTAGCGGCTCGAAGACCCTCGTCTGCAGGAACCGTTCGAGCGGCTCGCCGGACGCCCGTGCGATCAGCACACCCAAGACGTCCGCTCCGGTGTTGTAGAGCCAGCGTTCGCCCGGCTGGTACAGCAGCGGCAGCGTGCCCAGGCGCCGTATCCACTCGTCGGGCGGCGGCGGCGCCTCCGGCTCGGGTGGGCCCGCCCCCAGGCCGAGCGCGCCCATGGCCTCGAGCAGCGGCTGGGGCCACGGCGCCTCGAAGTCCATACCGAGGCCGAGCCGGAACGTGAGCACGTCGTGCACGGTGATGGGCCGGTAGGCGGGGACGGTCTCCCCGTCCAGAGGTCCGCGGCCGTCGACGAGCACCTTGCGGTCGGCCAGCTCGGGGAGCAGGCCGTCGACCGGGTCCTCGAGGCGCAGCCGGCACTCCTCGATCAGCACCAGGGCGGCGACGGCGACGATCGGCTTGGTCATCGAGGCGATGCGAAAGATGCTGCCCCGCTCCACGGGCGGTGGTTCTCCCCGCGTCAGGTGCCCGGCCGTACCGACCTCGAGCTGGTCGCCCCGTCCGGCCAGCCAGGCGACCCCGCCGATGCGGTCCTGTTCGACATGGCCTGCCATCACGTCCCGGAGGCGCGCGATGCGCCCGGCGTCGAATCGGTTCATGGAGGTTGGACGCTACGCCGGGCGCCTACTCATCGGTTCAGCCCTCGGCGGCCTGGTCGAGGGCGGTGTAGGCATACTGCAGGACGTCGCTCGCCGACACCATCGTGAAGAGCGAGGCGGCCGCCCTCGTGGCGCGAGGCGCCAGGAGGTAGCCGAACAGAAACGCGGTGCCGACCCACTGGGCCATGCAGAACGGGCACGACACCAGTTCGCCGACGGCGTGCTTGGCGGGCGGCTGGTCTCGCGGTTCCTCGTTGACCTCGCCCGGCGCCCCGGCGCCCTTGAACTTGGTGAACGGCGCCCGGAACGGCGCCGTCACCGTGTCCTTGGTGAGCAGCCGGCTGAGCCTGTGGGTGGCGACCGAGAGCAGGACGACGTCGGCGGCCGGGATGCGCTCCGGCAGGGGGCGTCCCCGCCGCCGGACGAGCAGGGTCAGTCCGGCGACGGCGGTCCCGTAGACGCCGACGAGAGCGGCGTGGTCGAGCAGCGGGCGCTCGTCCCCGGGGGCGTAGTCGTGGACGGCATCTTCGGCGACGCGGAGGGCACGTTCAGCGGCGTCGGTCATGCGTCTTCGCCGCCTGATCGTGTCGCCTCCGGCGACGCCCAGTCCCGAGCGACGCCGGCTCGCAGGCTCCCCGTCGAATCGCTCACGCCCCCGCGACTACCCGTTCTGACGGGCCTTTACGCCGAGCGCCTTCTTGAACACCGGAATGAGACCGCCGGCCATGATGACGTCGACCTGCCGGGGCGACAGGTGGTGCGTCAGGTCATACCGCTCGCCCTTCGTCGTGTTCTCCACCGACAGCATCCGGCTGCTGTCCTTCAACGTCGAGTGCAGGTCGTCGAGAACGAGGACGTCGCCCTGGTCGACGCGGTCGTAGTCGGCCGGGAACGCGAACTCCAGGGGCAGGATGCCGAAGTTCACGAGGTTCTGCCAGTGGATGCGGGCGAAGTTCTTGGCGATGACGGCGCGCAGCCCGAGGAAGCGTGGAGCGATCGCCGCGTGCTCACGGCTCGACCCCTGGCCGTAGTTCTCGCCACCGAGCACGACGTGGCCGCCAGCGTCGCGGACCTCGAGCGCCCGCTTCGGGAACGACTCGTCCACGGCGTCGAACACGAACTCCGCCATCTTCGGGATGTTGCTGCGGAAGGGCAGCACCCGTTGGCCCGCGGGCATGATCTCGTCGGTCGAGATGTTGTCGCCGACCTTGAGGAGCACCGGACCCTCGATGCGCTCCGGCAGTGGCTCGAATTCCGGCAGCGATTCGATGTTCGGCCCTTTGACCAGCTCGACGCCCTCGCCCGACTCCGGCGGCGGCTCCAGCATGTCGGTGTCGATGATCTGGTTCGCTGGCGGCTCGACGTGCGGTGCGTCGATGCCTCGTTCAGAGCCAAGGCGCCGGGGATCCGTGATCGTGCCCGTCAGGGCCGACGCCGCCGCCGTCTCCGGCGAACAGAGCCACACCCGGTCTTCCTTTGTCCCCGACCGGCCCGGGAAGTTGCGGGGCATCGTGCGCAGGCTGTTCCGGCCCGTCGCCGGCGCCTGGCCCATGCCGATGCAGCCGAGACAGCCGGCCTGGTGCAGGCGGGCGCCGGCCTCGATCAGCGCCAGGGCGTGGCCGTCGGCCATGAGGTTCTCGAGCGTCTGACGCGACGTGGGATTGACGTCGAAGGAGACCCCGGCGGGAGTCTCCCTGCCCTTGACGATCTCGGCGACGGTGGCGAAGTCCCGCAGTCCCGGGTTGGCCGACGATCCCACGACGACCTGGTAGATCGGCTCGCCTTCGACCTCACGGACCGCCACGACGTTGCCGGGGCTGGACGGCTTGGCGATCAACGGCTCGAGGGACGAGAGGTCGATCTCCTCGTCGATGTCGTATGTGGCGTCGCCGTCCGCGACGAGCTCGACCCACGCGTCCTCTCGCCCTTCGGACGACAGGAAGCGGCGCACCTCGGCGTCGGCCGGGAACACTGTGGTTGTTGCTCCCAGTTCGGCCCCCATGTTGGCGATGACGTGGCGGTCCATGGTCCGCAGGTGGTCGAGCCCGGGCCCGTAGTACTCGATGACACGCCCGCGGCCGCCCTTGACGTCATGGCGGCGGAGCATCTCGAGGATGACGTCCTTGGCGCTGACCCAGTCGGGAAGGTCGCCGACAAGGTGCACGCCCCAGACCTCGGGCATGGTGACATGGAGCGGCTCTCCGGCCATCGCCATCGCCACCTCGAGGCCGCCCACGCCGATGGCGAGCATCCCCAGCGCGCCAGCGGCGCACGTGTGGCTGTCTGAGCCGGCCATGGTGGCACCGGGACGCCCGAAGCGCTGCATGTGCACGGCGTGGCTGATGCCGTTGCCCGGACGTGAGAACCACAGCCCGAAGCGCTGGCAGGCGCTGTGCAGGAACAGGTGGTCGTCGGCGTTGCGGAAATCCGACTGCAGGAGGTTGTGGTCGACGTACTGCACCGACACCTCCGTCCGGACCCGGTCGAGCTCCATGGCCTCGAGCTCGAGCATCACCACGGTGCCGGTGGCGTCTTGGGTGAGCGTCTGGTCGACGCGCAGGCCGATCTCGGTGCCCGGCGTCATCTCGCCCTCGACCAGATGGCTTTCGATCAACTTCTGGGTGACGTTGAGGCCCACGCCGACAGCCTGCCCAGAACGGCGCCCACAGACAATCCGGCGACCATCCGCGCTGGGCCCAAACCCGCTGGCTACGTTCCGCCCGATGGCGTGGCGCCGGGTCGTGACCGCGTGGCTGTCCGTGTGGACCGCCTGCTTCCTCCTGTGGATGCTGCTGACCAGCACCGTCGATCACTCCGAGCTGATCGCGGGCATCGGGGCAGCCGCCATCGCCGCCACCGGATTCGAAGTCGTCCGTCAGCACGGCGAGCCCCGGGCTCGCCCTCAGTGGGGGTGGCTCAAGCCCGTGCCCCGCATTCCGCTTCTCGTAGCGCGCGACACCGTGGTCGTGTTCCGGGAACTGGCACGGCAGCTGGCCGGCGGGCGGCGCCGGCCGGGCCGCCTCCACATCGTCTCTCTCCCCGACGTCCCCGACGAGTCGGAGCGCAACGCCCGCTTCCTGTTCCTCACCGTCGGCGTGTCGATGTCGCCCAACACCTACGTCATCGGGTTCGAACCCGAGCGCGGCGAGATGCTCGTCCACCAGCTGGCGCCCCGACGACCGTCGTCGCTCGTCGACCTCTTCTCGTGGTGACCGGCTGGCTGGTCACCGCGGTGGTGCTGCTGGCCGGCGTGCTCGCCACAGGGCTGGTGGGAGCAACCGGCCCGCTGGTGCGTCGGCTGATCGCCCTCGAAGTCGGCGGCGTGCTCGTCACGCTGTCCCTTCTCCTCCTCGCCCAGGGCTTCGACCGCGACGTGTACTTCGACCTTGCCGTGGTGCTCGCGGCGTTGAGCTTCGCCTCGAGCCTTGTGTTCATACGGTTCTTGGAGCGCTGGCTGTGAC
>CADDZP010000047.1 GCA_902812475.1 Actinomycetota bacterium
TCCCATGGACGTCCGCCTCGCCTCCGAGGACGCCCGCTTCGGCTTCGTCTTCGCCCGCCTCGGGCACCAGACCGCGGCGGCGTCGTCGTGGTTCCTTCCCCGGGTGGTCGGCATCAGCCGGGCCATGGAATGGGTGATGACCGGGCGGGTGTTCCCGGCGTCGGAGGCGCTCGAAGGGCGGCTCGTGCGCAGCGTCCTGCCGGCTGACGAGCTGCTCCCGGCGGCCCGGGCGCTGGCGTTGGAAGTGGCCGAGAACACGGCGCCCGTGTCCGTCGCCGTGTCCCGCCACATGTTGTGGCGCATGCTCGGCGCCGACGACCCGATGGAGGCCCACAAGCTCGACTCCCGCATCATCTGGGAGCGCGGTCGCACCGACGACGCCCGCGAAGGCGTCATGTCGTTCCTCGAGAAGCGTCGCGCTCAGTTCCCGATGAAGGTGACGGCGGACATGCCGTCGTTCTTCCCGTGGTGGGAAGAGCGGGAGTTCTCCTAGCCCATGGATTTCGAGATCCCCGCCGACATCGCTGCGCTCCTCGAGCGCATCGACGAGTTCATCGCCCGGGAGATCAAGCCACTCGAGGAACAGGACGACAACGTCCGCTTCTTCGACCACCGCCGCGAGCACGCCCGCACCGACTGGGAGCGGGGCGGCGTGCCTCGACGCGAGTGGTACGAGCTGCTCGGTGAGATGCGGCGGCGGGCCGACGCCGCCGGGTTCCTTCGGTGGGCCCTGCCCGCGTCGCTCGGTGGTTCCGACGGCTCCAATCTCGGCATGGCGATCATCCGTGAGCACCTGGCCGCCAAGGGCCTCGGGCTGCACAACGACCTGCAGAACGAGTCCTCGATCGTCGGCAACTTCCCCTCGGTGCTGATGGTCCACCACGTCGGGACGCCCGAGCAGAAGAAGTGGTGCGAGCCGATGCTGACCGGCGAGATGCGGGTGGCCTTTGGGCTCACCGAGCCGAACCACGGGTCCGACGCCACCTGGCTGGAGACCACTGCGGTGCGGGACGGGGACGAGTGGGTGATCAACGGGGCCAAGCGCTTCAACACCGGCCTCGACATCGCCACCCACGACATGGTGTTCGCCCGCACATCCGGCGAGCCCGGCGACGCCAACGGCATCACCTGCTTCGTCGTCCCCACCGACGCGCCGGGATTCGACGTGGAGTTCATGTGGTGGACGTTCAACATGCCGTCCGAGCACGCCGAGTTGACGCTCCGCGACGTCCGGGTCGGCGACGACGCCATCCTCGGCGGCGAAGGCCGCGGCCTCGAGATGGCCAACATGTTCACCCACGAGAACCGCATCCGTCAGGCGGCTTCTGGCGTGGGTGCGGCCCAGTACTGCGTGGACCAGTCGGTCGACTACGCCAAGGAGCGCGTCGTCTTCGGCCGGCCGCTGTGGCGCAACCAGGCCATCCAGTTCCCGCTCGCCGAGATGCAGACGCGCATCGAGATGGTGCGCAATCTCGTCTACAAGACGGCCTGGTACCTGGACCGCAACGACCACATGGCCGTGTCCGACAAGGTTTCGATGGCCAACTACCAGGCCAACCGCCTCGTGTGCGACGCTGCCGATCTGGCCATCCAGGTTCACGGCGGCATCGGCTACACCCGGCACAAGCCGTTCGAGCACATCTACCGCCACCACCGCCGCTACCGCATCACCGAGGGCTCCGAGGAGATTCAGATCCGCAGAGTGGCCCAACGCATGTTCGGCGTCGACGTCAAGCGGGCGACATAGGGGAGAGGCGCATGGAAGGCATGGAGAAGTTCCCGTCGCACCCGGCGCGGGACATGGCCCTCAAGTCGATGACGCTGGTCGAGGCGGGCGACGGCGACGGGTGGCTCGACCTGTGGGCCGATGACGGCATTGTCGAGGACCCCATCGGTGTGTCGTCGTTCGACCCGGAGGGCAAGGGTCACCGGGGCAAGGCCGCCATCCGCAAGTTCTGGGACGAGGTGATGAGCCAGGCCCCGATCACCTTCAGCGTCCGCGAGTCCTACGCGGCCGGCAACGAGTGCGCCAACGTGGGCACCGTCATCATCCATCTCGACGGCGGCAGCAAGGCCATGGTCGACGGCGTGTTCACCTACTACCTCGGTGACGACGGCAAGCTCGCCGCCCTGCGCGCCTATTGGGAGCAGGACCAGATGCGGATCGAGGGCGGCTCGTAGGCATGCCGACCGCACCGTCGGAAGACGACGTCATCGCCTGGTTCGACAGCCTCTCCAACTGGGGCAGGTGGGGACCCGACGACGCCCTGGGCACGCTGAACCTCATCACCCCCGACGTGCGGCGCAAGGCCGCTGCCACTGTGACCGAGGGCATCTCGGTGTCGTGCAGCTGGGACGTGCCGGCCGGCGAGCTCGGCGTCGAGCGCACGGTCACGGCCGTCGACCTGGCCGCTGACGCCCGCGGCCGCATCGGGTGGTCGCTCGAGCGGATCTCGGCCATGACGTTCCACGGCTATGCCCTCACCCATCTCGACGCCTTGTGCCACATCTTCTGGGACGGCCACATGTACAACGGGCGTTCGACGCAGTTGGTCTCCGACGAGACCGGTGCCGAGCAACTCGCCATCACCGACGCCGGGGGCGGGATCGTGACGCGCGGCGTGCTCCTCGACGTGGCTGCGGCGCGCGGGGTGCCGTGGCTGGAGCCCGGCGACGGCGCCTACCCCGAGGACCTCGAGGCCGCCGAGGCCCGGCAGGGCGTCGGTGTCGAGGCCGGCGACGGCGTCTTCCTGCGCACCGGGTACGGGCGCTGGCGACATGAGACCGGCAAGGTCTCGCCGATGGAGGCAGGCATCACCCAGCCCGGCTGGCAGGCTGCCTGCCTCCCGTGGCTCCGCGAGCGAGACGTCGCCTTCATCGGCGCCGACACGGCGAACGACGTCTCGCCCTCCGGCTACTCGAACATCGCACTGCCCGTGCACGTCATCGGCCTCGTCGCCATGGGCCTCTGGCTCCTCGACAACGCCGACCTCGAAGAGCTGGCCGCAACGTGCGAACGCCTCGCCCGCTGGCAGTTCCTGCTGTCGGTGAACCCCCTCCGGTTGACCGGCCTCACCGGCAGCGCCGTCAACCCCATCGCCACCTTCTGAGCGACGTCACCTGACCAGGTCGGCGCGGATCAGTTCGAGCGTGCTCTCCCACCCCGTTGTGTGGAACCGGCAGGCGGCCTCACCGGGCAGGCCGCTGTGGCGCAGCCGCAGCACGGTTCCGTCGCCGTCGGGGATGAGGTCGACTTCAACGGTTGACGCGCCGGGCGGCAGGTGCTCGCTGCCCCTCGGCCAGATCCGGTGACGGTTCCCAGCCCCAGGTGAACACCAAGCGACTCGGAGGTCGAATCTCGACGTACTCACCCGTCGCCGTGTAGTGAGGATGGGCGGTCGTGCGGAAGCGAAACGCGCCACCCGGTCGGGATCGATCTCCGCCTCGACCCCCTGCCAGCGAGCGAAGCGCTCGGGATCGGTGAAGTAGGCGAACACGGTCTCGCGCCGCGCATTGATCCGGCGCTCGAGCTCGACGGTGTCGGTGGAGCGCGACGGCGAGCTCATCCGTCGCCACGGTCGTCGGCCTCGGCCAGGTCGGCAAGGCGGCCGAGGTCGGCGGCCCACATGGCCTTGAGAACGGACGCCAGCGGACGAAGCCGGGCTCGGTCGGCCCGGTAGTAGCGGGCGGTCCCGGCGTGGCGGCACTTCACCAGCCCGGCGGACTCCAGGACCCGCAGGTTCTGTGAGACCGCCGACCAGCTGACGTCGAAGTGCGAG
This sequence comes from Actinomycetota bacterium, assembly GCA_902812475.1. GTDB lineage: Bacteria > Actinomycetota > Acidimicrobiia > Acidimicrobiales > AC-14 > CADDZP01. Next base: position 3,780 of record CADDZP010000047.1, read on the forward strand.
GCGATGTCCCTCGACGACAGCTCGGCGTCCCAGACCAAGCGGAGGATCTGCCGACGCCGGGGCGTCGCCAAGGCGCGGAGTGCAGCTTCCTCCACGGTTCCTAGTGAACCGCTATTGCTGACATGTTGGCGCTGACCGCCAACAACTCAGCACTAGCGAGCTTAGGAGGCGCTGACCGTCGGGCCTACTGCTGCACGAGCATGAGCGGGTTGCCCTCGGGGTCGAGAATGCCCGCCAGCGTGGGGCCGCCGGGGACGTCGAAGGGCTCGGCGACCACGGTGGCCCCGAGACCCCGCGCCCGGGCGAGCGTCTCGGCCAGATCGCGCTCCTGCACGTAGAGCGTGACCCCCGTCCGCTCGCTCTGGCGGATGTGGCCGGCCGGGCCCGGCTCGGGCCCGCCGAGGCCGGGCTCGACGTTCATGATGAACCCCTCGCCGATCTTCCAGTTGACCAACTCGGCGTAGAACGCTTTCTGGCGCTCGGGATCCTTGGCCTCGATCTCCGAGTGCACCACGGGCCTGGCCCAGTCGGGTGCCTTCTTTTTGACCGTCACGCCCGCACGCTACGCCCCGGTCAGTAACGTCGGAGTGGTGAAGATCGCCATCGACAGCGAACGGTGCGAGGGTCACGGCCGCTGCTACTCGCTGGCGCCGAAGTTGGTCGAGCCCGACGACCTCGGCAACGGCCGGGTCATCGGCGACGGGACCGTCCCTGCCGACCAGGAAGACAACGCTCGGCAGGCGGAGGGCAACTGCCCGGAGCGGGCCGTGCTGCTGGAGGAGACGTAGATGGCAGATCGTCCGCCGGTTCGGGACTGGGCCACCGACTTCGACCACACCGACCCCACGTGGGTCGCCGATCCCTATCCCATCTGGGACGAGCTGCGGCAGGCCTGCCCGGTCGCCCACAGCGACCGCTACGGCGGCGCGTGGCTGCCCACTCGCCACGCCGACGTGGCCGCCATCGCCTACGACACCGACGACTTCACGTCCCGCAGCGTCGTCGTCACCGAGTACCGGCCGCCCAACCTGGCTCCGCGCGGGATCGCCCCGCCGATCACCTCCGACCCGCCGTTCCACCAGGGCGCGCGCCGCATGCTGCTACCGCTCATGTCGCCGCAGGTGATCGCCAAATGGGAGCCATCGACGCGGGAGTACTGCCAGAGCCTCGTCCACGAGCTCGCCGGCAGAGAGGTCGTCGACGCTGCCACCGAGTACGCACAGCACATACCGGTGCGCGTGATCGCCCGCATGCTCGGATTCCCCGAGGACGACGCCGACCGTTTCCGCGGCTTCGTCCACCACGTCCTCGAAGACGTCACCCTGCCCCTCGAGCTGCGTCTGCCCGGCATGCAGGAGCTCTTCGAGTACTTGCGGGACCAGGTCAAGGACCACATCGACAACCCGCGTGACGACCTCACCACGGCGCTGCTGAACGCCGACATGGGCGGCGAGGTAGCCGACCTGAGCCACGTCGGCGGCACGATCGCTCTGCTCCTGCTCGCTGGCATCGACACGACCTGGAGCGCCATTGGCGCCTCCATCTGGCACCTGGCTTCGCATCCCGAGGACCGGGACCGGTTGGTCAAGGAGCCCGACCTCCTGCCCACCGCCGTCGAGGAGTTCCTGCGGGCCTATGCGCCCGTGACGATGGCCCGCCTCGTCAAGCACGACATGGACTGGCACGGCTGCCCGATGAAGGAGGACGACTGGATCCTGCTGTCGTTCCCGGCGGCCAATCGCGACCCCGAGTTCTTCGTCGACCCCGACGAGGTGATCATCGACCGCACCGACAACCGGCACGCCGCCTTCGGCCTCGGCATCCATCGCTGCGCCGGTTCGCACCTGGCCCGCATGGAACTGCGTGTCGCCCTCGAGGTCTTCCTCGACGCCTTTCCGGTCTTCCACCTGGACGACCCGGCAGCCGTGAAGTGGTCAGCGGGCCAGGTGCGCGGCCCGCGGACGCTGCCTGTCCACATCGGCTGACTCCGTTCAGCCGCTCCGGCCGGCGCGTGCAGCAGTCACGGTGACCATCTTCCCTACGCTGGCCCGGTGCAGGTCCGGGACGCGCGGGTGTGGATCTTCGTCGCCCTCGTCGGCGTCGTCGTCGGGTTCCTGATCTACGCCACGGTCAGCGCCGGCGGGTTCTAGCGCTCGGGGGGAGATCCCTCACCGGAGCGGCCGCGGACGCCAAGCTGGTGGGCCGATGGTCGCAATCGCACTCGTGGCGTGGCTGGTGGCGACGGTGCTCGTCGCCGTTCCCGTCGGCGTGGTGCTGCGCCGCATGGACGGGCAGGAGGTCGAAGAGCTCATCGACCCTGTCGAGCTGCGCGATGCCATGCGGCGGCATCCCTCGCAGTCTCAGAAGGTCGCCTGACTAGCCGAAGACGGCCTGGAGCAGCAACCAGGCGCCGTAGCCCATGGCGGCCAGGAGAGGGACGACCACCACCGCCCCGGCGATCGTGCCCACGAGCTCGCCGCGGTCGATGGGGGTTGATCGGCGGCTGCGTTGGGCGAGCGACACGGTCTCTCCTTCTCCTCCAGGCGGGCAGAACATAGCGGCCGGGCGCACACTACGGGTGGAGCCGCGGTTGTGTCCGTCGGTGGTCAGTGGGACACTTTTCGTAGCGCAATTTCGAGGAGGATGGCGGTGGATTTCCGACCAGGTCCCGGGCAGGTCGCCCTCGTCGAGTACCCGGGCGCAGACACGCCGATCACGGGGCTCATCACCAACGGGGACGATCGCATCGCCATCGACCTCGGGGTCCAGGACTCGCGCCCGACGCCCGACGGCGCCGTTGTCGTGAGCGTGTACGCCCCCGATGCCCTGTATCGCCTGCGAGGAACGGCCCGTCCGGCCCGCCCGGAGGGGGTCATCGTCTTGGAGCCCGTGCACGACATCGAGCGCATCCAGCGCCGGAGCGCCGCCCGGGTGCCCATCCAGGTCGGCGTCACGCTCTCGTTTCTCGACGACCCCGGCCTCATGATCGAGAGCGTCGTCGGCCGCACCCTCGACATCGGGCTCGGCGGCCTGCGCGTGCTGACGCTGCGGTCTGTACCCCACCGCGATCCCACCGTGATGTTCACGCTGCCGACGGGACGGAGCATCGTCGGGGCGACGCTCGTGCTAAGCGAGGACACGGTGACCGACGGTTACGAGGTACGGCTGGCCTTCAAGGATCTCGACCCCGACGACGTCGTCGCCCTCAGGGAGCTGGTCGAGGCCTACACCGCCTGAGGCGGGCGGCCTCCGCTGCCGCGGCCGCGGCGGTGATCGTCGACATCGTCCGGCGCCGGCGCACACACGACCTCGTCGTCGTTGTCGTCGACGGGTGCACGGTCGAGGACGTCGTGCTCGACACTGTCGTGGAGGTGGTGCTCGACGTTCCCTCCGCCGGGGCGGTGAAGACCATCCCGGTGTGGGGGAGGAGCGTGGCCTGCTGAACGGCGTTGCCGTCGAGGTCGGTGTAGGTAGCGGGCAGCCTGACGGTCACGGTCGCCGTCGTCGGGTTGACGGCGACATAGCCGGCAGTGAAGGGCCGCACGTAGGCGCCGTTGGCCAGCCCGCTGTACGCGGCCGTCGGCGTGCCGGGGTTGACGTGGTCGTCGGGGGTGTCGGGGGCGGCCACGCCGTCGTCGTTGCCGTTGGGCGAGAAGTAGAAGTACTGCGTCCCGTTGGTGCCGAGGAGGAACGACGCCAGGGCGTACCGGTGCACCTGCCGGAGCTGGGCCGCGGTGCCGGGCTTGCCGACCTTGGTCATGGCCATGACGAACCGGCCGCGAGCGCCGGCGTTGGCCAGCATGTCGACGTCGTTCTTCCAGGCCTTCGCGGCGCGGAAGTCGGTGAGGGCGTCGGTCTCGCTGCGGATGAAGCCTTGGGCGTTGGCGCCCGCCAGACCGTTGAGGAGGCTCGACGTCGGACCCGACGCCGGGTCGAAGTACTGGTTGCCGTTGGCGATGCCGTTGCCGACGACGAGGCGGGAGGCGTTGGCGGCAGCCACGGCCGCGCCCAGCCTCGAGGTCGCCCCGATCCACTGCACCCGCGTCCAAGGCTGGTGCGTTGCCGGGTTGATCGGGGCCGCAGTGTCGTAGCCGGGGCCGACGGTGGCGTTGCCGAGCATGTCGAGGTAGCAGCCGTCGTAGCCGCTCGACGCCGCGTATTGGGCGCACGTCTGGATGCGGTCGTTGATCCAGCCCTGCGACGTCGGGTCCATGAGGTAGTTGCCCGAGCTCTTCGAGCGGACCTTGGAGCCGTCGGCGGCCCGGGCGTACCAGGCGTCGGGGTAGGCGGCGCCCTGGTCGGACTGGGCGTAGGTGCCGTTGAGGTACACGACGAGCCGGAGACCGGGGTTGACCTGGCGCATCTGGGCGACGAACGGCGGATACGAGTTCTTGGTGGCGAGGATCAAGTCGTAGTTGCGCGCCGCCGTCAGGGCCTGGGCCAGCGTCGGGTTCTGGGCCTGGGGCCCGCCGCCGTTGGTCGCCGCCCAGCGCTTGAGGGCGTTCGGAGGCGGCGCCGGGGCCTGGGTCGTGGCCCTCGCCCGTCTGGCTGAGCTTTTCAGCCCCTCGGCGGTCGAGGTCGTCAAGGCGGGGAGCAGCGCGCCAGCGGCCACGACGACCGCAGCCGCCAGCGCGAACCACCCCGCCCGCATCCTTGCCCCAGAAGCCACACGAAGCACAATAACAACATCAGCAACAGCAGTCGAGCCTGACCCGATGCCTCGAGGGCGCGGTTGACCGATATCCGGGAGAGGTCAGGCAGGACGGTCGGGCGACGTCAGGGGCTGGGGCGCCACACCTCTTGGTGGTGGCAACAGGGACACACGAACAGCTGGGCGCCGCCCATGCGTACGACGGCGACCTCCAGTGGAATCGGGCTCCCACACTTTCGGCACGAGATCGCCGAAGCCACCACAGCATTCGAACCGACCACAGCATTCGAACCGACCACAGCATTCGAACCGACCACAGCGTTCGAGATGCTCAAGGCTTGACCGTCGCTCACGTCGTCGCCCCTCTTTGCTCGCCCAGCCGAGTCCCCCGCAGGACTCTGCCCCAGGTTGGCTGGGGAGTACTAGAGGGAAAAGGCTGTGAATTGCGCGCTCTTGTCCACAGCGGGCCCGGCGTCAGGGCGTGACGAACAGCGGCGTGCCCAGCGGCAGCATCCCGGCCAGCTTGGTGATCCCGCTGTTGCTCATGCGGATGCAGCCGTGGCTCACCGGGTGACCGATGCTGCCCGGTGCGTCGGTGCCGTGGACGCCCACCATGCCGTCGCCGCCCATGAACGAGTAGAGGACGTCGGAGTGGGCCGACGTGGCGTAGGCGTACGGACCCAGGTACGGCTGCCAGATGGGCCGAACCAGCTCGGTGACGAAGAAGGTCCCGAGTGGGGTGGGCGTCCCGCCCGTGCCCACGGCGACGGGCTCCTGGAACACGGTCTGGTCCCCGTTCCCGACGGTCATCGTGTGGGCCGACGTCGAGACCTTCATCCAGTAGTTGACCTCTTCGGTCTGCACGTCGGCCATACGCACCCAGCCAACGGCCCCGTTTGGTCGGATCGGGAGCAAGACCTTGAACCGGTCACCGTCCTGGCCGGCGATCGGGAACACGCGGGGCAGACCGTGCTCGGTCAGGTGGCTCATCGAGATCAGCGGATTCGGATCGGTTGGCGAGGTGTAGATGCCGATCTTGGGCACCATCACGTCGGCCAGCTGGAACGGGGGGCCGGGCAGCTGGACGTCGCGGTCGACGACGGGCCACTCGGGGACGTGCGAGGTGGCGTCGGCCGCCACCTCCGGGGGAGCGGCCGTGGTCGTCGTCGTCGTGGTGGCCGGCTTCTCGACGATGGCGCGGGCCAGCGGCAGGTCGGGCGCGGCCTGTCCGCACCCGGCGAGGGCCACGAGGAAGAGGACGACGAGGAGGGCGGGCCGTCGGGCCATCACCATGGTGTTCGCCACCGTACGTGATGGGCCCTGCCCTGGGAACAGCCTCGAGGCCTTTTTTACGCCGGCATTGCGGTCCCGCCGTTGGGGCGCAAGACCTGGCCCGTCATGAAGCGGCTGGCGTCCGACGCCAGGTAGAGGACGGCGTTGGCTATGTCGTCGGGCTCGCCCACCAGGCCCAGCGCCGACCGCTTGCGCATCATCGCCTCGACGTTGGCCATCTGTTCCGGCGTGCCTCGCTGGGTCATCGGGGTGACGATGAAGCCCGGGGCGACGCAGTTGACCCGGACGCCCATCGGCCCGCCTTCCTGGGCGGCCACCCGGGTGAGGATGGCGACGCCGGCCTTGGCCATCGAGTAGGCGGCCAGGCCGGCGGGGGCGGCGTCGATGGCGGCCGACGCCATGTTGACGATGCTGCCCGAGCGCTGCTCACCCATGACGCGCAGGGCGGCCTGCACGCCGAAGAACACGCCCTTGAGGTTTACGGCGAGCACCCGGTCGAGGGCGGCTTCGTCGATGTCGACGATGGGGCCGCCGGCGCCCATGATGCCTGCGACGTTGGCCATGACGTCGACGCGTCCGAAGTGCTCGACGGCCCGGTCGACCAGGGCGTCGACCTCGGCCTTCTTGGTGACGTCGGTCGGGACGACGAGGTTGTCGTCGACCATCAGCGCCGTCTTCTCGAGGTTCTCCTCGTCGCGATCGGCGAGGACGACGCGGGCGCCCGCGTCGGACAGGGCGACGGCGCTGGCTCGCCCGATCCCGCTGGCGGCACCGGTGACCACGGCCACCTTGCCCTCCATCCGAAACCGTTCGAGTGTCACCTAGGCGCGCTCGCGTTCTTCACCGTTCTTGGCGCAGAAATGTGCGGGATCCGCACATTTCTGCGCCAAGAAGCGGGATGGCGCGTCACGCCCGCTCGGGCTCTTGGCCGTGGATCGCCTTGGTGACGTTGCGGGTGGCCTGGGCCAGGCGTTCGCCGTACTCCATGACGTCCTCGCCGCGCAGCACGCGCCGAAAACCGACCAGGAACAGGCCCAGCTCGACCCGGCCCGTCGGACCGAACACGGGGGCGCCCATGGTGTTCACGCGGTAGGTGGCGTCGGGCTCGACCTCGATGAGGAAGTAGTCCTCCCGGCTGAGGTCGTCGAGCAGGCGTTCGAGCATGCCGCGCACCGGCTGGCTGCGGCCCTCGTCGCCGAGGCTGGCCAGGGCCTGGCCGATCTGGAGGCGGGCATCGGCGTCGAGGCTGACGGCGTAGCCGCGGCGGCGCACGGCGGTGAGGGCGGCCTGGTAGCGGTCGAGCTGCTCCTCGCTCGCCCAGGAGTGCTGACGCTGGAGCCAGCCGTCGATGTCGTCGGGCGCGGCCCAGGCCATGAAGACGCTCCCGAGCGGCGGCACGAGGGGGAGGCGCTGGCCGAGGGCGACGGTCGTGCCGAACGGCAGCGGGGCGCCGCTGCGGCTGAGGATCACGATCTCGTCGCCGACCACGGTGCTGGCAATGCACTCGAGCGACGTCTCGTCGGCCAGGGACCGCATCTCTTCCCGAGCGAAGTCGACGGCCTGGAACTGGCCCTGGGCGGCGCTGCCGAGGGCGACGAGGGCGGGGCCGAGCATGTAGGTCATGCGGGTCGGGTGACGCAGCAGGTAGCCGACCTCGGTGAGGGTCATCAGCAGGGCGTGGCACGTGGCCTTGTTGAGGTTGAGCCGGCGGGCCAGCTCCGAGAGGGTGAACGACTCGTCGGGGTGGGCGGCCAAGAAGTTGAGGACGGCCACGACGCGCTCGGCCCCCGGCGCCGGCCTCGGCGTCACGATGCGGCCGCCTTCGGCGGCGTTCCGATGACACCCTCGCCGCTTCGCGCCGAGACAGGCGCGTCCTCATTGGCTCGCTCGCTGCGCTCGCTCACGATCCGGCCGCCTTTGCCACGTCGGAGCCGATGACGTCGGCGAGGATGCGATGGCCCTCGTCGCCGGGGTGGATGCCGTCGGCCAGGTCGTCGGGACTGATGAGGTCGGCGCCGGGGATCAGCGTCACGTCACGCTCTGACGCCGCCTCTTCCATGGCCCGGCGGAGGTCTTGCAGCGTTGCGCCCAAGCGGTTGGGGGTCGTCTCGGCGTCGGGCCGCAGCACAGGGCTGGCGACGATGATCGGTGTCTCGGCGTGGCCCTGGCGGACGACGTCGATGAAGGCGCCGACGGCGGCCCGCATCATGTCGACCGAGTGGGGCGCGCGCGTCCAGCAGTTCGTGCCGTGGGTGATGGAGATGACGTCGGCGTCGACGTTGGCGATCTGCTCCGCCGAAGCGATCTCGCCGCGCGCCGCGCCGGCATAGCCCATGTTCGCCACGTCGAGTCCGTACTCCCGGCCGGCGATGGCGGGCCACGCCAAGGCCGGTCCGCTCGCGACCCAACCTTCGGCGACCGAGTCGCCATAGGCGATCCACCGGGGCTGGTCGGCGGGCGCGGGCTCGATACGGCCACCGAGGCCGCTGAGCGACCGAAGCGTCGGCCTCATCCCCTCGGGCAGGTAGACGATGGCCCGCTCGTCGCCCGGCCAGCCGCCCAGGGCCAGGCGCACGCGACCCTCGCCGACGTCGGCCTTCTGCTCGTCCACCAGCTTCCCGCCGCGCCACAGCGAGAACGCCCGGCCGGCGCCGTCGCCCCGATAGCCGAGGTCGTCGGTGTGGGTGACGTAGGCGATGTCGACGGCTTCTGCCTCACCCACCAGCTCGAGGCGGACGGTCACCGGCAGCTGCGCCGTCTGCCACGTGTCCCGGGGGATGCGCGTGTCCACCGGGTCGGCCCGTGGATACGGCACGGACGACGTGCCCGTGAACACGCACCCGCGGACGAACGGCTGGGCGTCCATCGCCTTAGAGCTCCATGGGAAAGCCGAACTTCACGGTGACGCCGCCGTCGACGACGAGTGTCTGGCCGTTGACGTACCCCGACAGGTCGGAGGCGAAGAAGAGGATGGCGGCGGCGATGTCGGCCGGGATGGCGACCCGGCGCAGCGGGGCGTTCTCCTCGTTCTTGTGCTTGAGCTCCTCGGGCACGAGCTGCGAGATGCGCGGCGTCCACACCATGCCCGGGGCGACGGCGTTGGTGCGCACGCCCGAAGGCCCGAGCTCGACGGCGAGCGAGCGCACCCATGACATGAGACCCGCCTTGGCGGCGCCGTAGGCGGCGTGGCGGGGCGCCGACGTGATGCCGCTGACCGAGGCGACGAACACCATCGACCCGCCCCCGCTGTTCGCCATCGACCGGCCCGCAGCCTGGGCGAACAGGAAGGCGTGGCGCAGGACCATCCCGAACGTCCAGTCCCAGTCCTCGTCGGTCGTGTCGACGGCGTCCATGTACTTGGCCATGCCCACGATGTCGACGAGGCCATGGATGCGGCCGAGCTGGCGCTCGGCCTCGGCAACGGTGTTCTCGACGTCGGCCCGGTCGCGGGCGTCGGCCACCCAGGGGATGCCGCCGACCTCGTCGGCGACCTCCTTGGCGAGTGACTCCTGGTTGTCGATGCAGAACACACGTGCCCCGGCCTGGGCCAGAGCGTGCGTGGCCTGGCGGCCGATGCCCTGACCCGCCCCGACGACGACATAGCCGCGGCCGTCGAGGCGGAGCAGACCCGGGTAGTCGGGGACCGGTGAGTCGTCGGTCGACGTCACCGCTTCCCCTTACTTGCCGGTGACCGTGGCGTTGACCTGGTGGCCGCGCTTCTCGAGCTCGGGAATGATCTCCTTGCCGAGCAGCTCGATCGTGCGCATCACCGACTTGTGGGGCAGGAAGCCGAACTGCACGTAGCAGAGGAGCTGGTCGACGCCGATGTCGGCGTAGTGCTGGATCTTCTCCATGCACTGGTCGGGCGTGCCCACGATGATCATGTCCTGCTTGTTGAAGTCACGCGGGTCGAAGTCGCCCTCGGCGTTCTTCTTGAGGAACGGGAAGTAGGCGTCCTTCTGCTCCTGGCCGAAGTGGGGGAACTCCCACTCGAGCGTGAACTCGGCGAGGTTCTGGTACCACCACCACACCGACTCCCACACGCGGTGCTCGTCGGCCTGGTTCTCGTCGTCCATGAGGTGCACGAGGGTGTAGGCGGCGACCCGGTTGTTGGCGACCCGGGTGATGGGCTCGGGGTTGGCGGCCGCGGCGCGGTACTGGTTGATCTGCTTCTGCATGCGTGACAGCGGCTGCATGATCGCGAAGGACAAGAGGCCCATGCCCTGACGGCCCGCGATCTCGGCCGAACCGTCACTGGTGGCCGCCATCCATGGCGCGGGATGCGGGTCCTGGTACGGCTTCGGGCACACGAGGCGCTTGGGGAAGTCGTAGTACTCCGAGTGCCACTCGGCGTACTCGTTCTCCCAGAAGTTGACGACCGACTTGATGGCGTCTTCGGCCATGGCCCGGCTCTGCTCCCGGTCGACGCCGAACGCCGTCTGCTCCATGGGCGTCGACCGGCCCGTGCCCCACTCGACGCGGCCCTTGGAGAGCACGTCGACGGTCGCCACCTTCTCGGCCACGCGCACGGGCGGCGTGAAGCCGTGGGGCATGAGGCAGACGCCGAAGCCGAGACGGATGTTCTCGGTGATCTGGCTCAGGGCACCGTGCACGACCTCGGGGGCCGAGCAGTGCGAGCGGCCCTCGCGGAAGTGGTGCTCGACCAGCCAGATGGTGTTGAAGCCCAGCTTGTCGGCCAGCTGGATCTGCTCGAGGGCCTCGGCGTAGGACTCCTGTTCGGCCCGGCGCTCGTTCTCGGGGAACTCACCGGGCCAGGGGCGGGGGACGTCGATCTCGTAGAACAGGTCCAGCTTCAAGGCCTGCAGCCTCCGTTCGCATATACAAACAGTCGATTCGAGTATTCGAACGCAGCCTAAAGGCCCGAGGGACCGCCGTCAACCCAACGCGAAGCGAGCCCCCGGGGGGCAAACCCGGGGGCTCGTCTTGGTTGGTTGCTTTCTTGGCGCAGCAATGTGCGGGATCCGCACATTGCTGCGCCAAGAAGCGGGTCTCTTCCTCCGCGGGGAGTCTTGGATTGTCTCGACCGGCCAGCCCGGGGGATGAAGACCATTTGGCGGCCGCTCAACTGACCATTGAGGAAATGGCCCGATCGGGGCATGGACGTCGACGTCCGCCGTTCCGATGATGCATGCGGACCGTTCATGATGCAGCAGCAGGCCGTCGGCGACGGCAACGTCGCACCGTCCCCCGACCCTTGGGCGGGTTGGGCCAAGGTGGTCGACCTTCCGGCGCCTGTTGAGGGCGACGCCGACGAGGCGCCGCCGGGGGACGAGACCGACTCGGTGTCGCAGGCAATCCCCCCGCCTGTGTCACCGTCGCCGGCGGCCGACGGGACCGATGTGGCGGAGCTGGCCGC
>CADDZP010000048.1 GCA_902812475.1 Actinomycetota bacterium
GACATCGTGCGCCGCGGCCACGAGCTCGGCATGCACGGATGGGCGCACGAGCAATGGGACGCCCTCGACGCCGGCGACGAGGAGAAGCTGGCGACGAGGGCGACCGAGGCCCTGACGGCCGCGGCGGGGGTGGCGCCGCTGGGCTTTCGGGCGCCGGGTGGCGCCCGCGGTGCGCGTACCGTCGAGCTGCTGCTGCGCCTGGGCTATCGCTACGACGCCAGCCTCGGCGACGGGATGGGGCCGGCGCGCCTGGACCCGGGCCTCGCCCAGGTGCCGTTCGTCTGGAACGGCGTCGACGGCGCTCACTACCTCGCCGATCCCGCCCCGCGGCCCGAGGACGTCGAGCGCCAGTGGACCAAGGCGTTCGAGAAGGTCGCCGACACGGACGGTCTGTTCCTGACGATCTGCCACGGCTTCATCACCGGTGTCGACGACGGTCGGCTGGCCGCCTTCGACCGCGTCGTGGGCCGAGTCCAGACGGCGGGCGTCGATGTGCTGACGGCCGGGCAGGTCGCCGAGGCGGTGCTCACGTCGTGAAGCGGCCGTTCCACGTCATCGCCGCGCTCGGCACCGCCGCCCACCACGGCTACGAACTGAACGCAGGTGTGGGTCTGGTGTTCCAACCGTGGCTGGGCCTGCCCGGATCGGTCGCCTACTGGGCGACGAGCCTGCCGTTGCTGGCGTGGGCGTCCGCCCGGGGCGGCGCCCGCTTCGACAAGCCGCTGGCGTTCGCCACCGGCGCTGCTCTGGCGGGCGCAGGCGTGCACTTCACGATCTGGCCGTGGCGCCTGCGCCGAGGCCTGCCCATGCTCACCGAGGCCGAAGGGCTGGCGGCCGGCCAGCTGCCCGCGTACAACGCCATCCTCTGGGCCTGGGCGCTGGCCAGCGTCCTCGCCCTGGCGCACGAGACGCCGAGCGGTGCCCGGCGGTGGTTCGCGGTCGGCGTCCTCAGCGGGCTGCCGCTGCGAGCGTCGGCCAAGCACCACTTCGTCTGGGCGACCGAGCAGTCCCGCAGCAACCCGGCGTGGTGGAACAGAGGACTGCAGGGTGGCTGAGCGGCTGGTCGTCATCGGTGGCGACGCCGCCGGCATGACCGCAGCGACGCTCGCCAAGCGCATGCGCCCCGACCTGGAGGTCGTCGCCCTCGAGAAGGGCCCGTGGACGAGCTACTCGGCGTGCGGGATCCCGTATGTCATCGGCGGCGACGTCGCCAGCATCGACGAGCTGGTGGTGCGCACGCCGGATGAGCACCGGGCCAACGGCATCGACATGCGCGCCTTGCACGAGGCCAAGGCCATCGATCTCGACGGGCGCCAGATCGAGGTGCACGACATCGAAGGGGCGCGCACGTATCGCCTGGGGTTCGACCAGCTCCTGATCGCCGTCGGCGCCGTCCCCCAGCGCCCGCCGCTCCCGGGCTTCGATGACGAGAAGGTCCACGGCGTCCAGACCCTCGACGACGGCGCCGACCTGCTGCGTCACGCCCACGAGATGAAGGCGGAGCGCGTGGTCGTCGTCGGCGGCGGCTACATCGGTCTGGAGATCGCCGAGGCCTTCGTCCACCGGGGCGCCAAGGTCACCGTCGTCGAGGCGGGCCCCGAGGTCCTGCACGGCCCGATGGATCCCGACATGGCGGCCCGCGTGCGCGTCGCCATGGAGAAGAACGGAATCGACGTCCGCACCGGAGACCCCGTGAAGGGTTTCGATGGCCGGGCCGTTCAGACATCCGGCGGCCAGGTGGAAGCGGACCTGGTGGTGCTCGGGCTGGGCGTCAGGCCGAACTCGAAGCTGGCGGCCGACGCCGGCATCGAGTTGGGGGCGCGCGATGCCGTCGCCGTCGACGTGCGGCAGCGAACGAGCGCCGAGGGTGTGTGGGCGGCTGGGGACTGCTGCGAGTCCTTCCATCTCGTTTCGCGGCGCAAGGTGCACGTTGCCCTCGGGACGCACGCCAACAAGCAGGGCCGCGTGGTCGGCATCAACATCGGCGGCGGCTACGCCACCTTCCCGGGCATCGTGGGCACGGCGGTCACCAAGTTGTGCGCCACAGAGGTCGCCCGCACAGGACTGAGCGAGCGGGAGGCGGCGGCGGAGGGGTACGGCTTCGTGGTCGGCAGCATCGACAGCACCACACGCGCGGGCTACTTCCCGGGCGCCAAGCCCATCACGGTGAAGATCGTCGCCCAGAAGGGCGGCGGCGAATTGCTGGGTGCCCAGATCGTGGGCGAGGAGGGCGCCGCCAAGCGCATCGACGTGTTGGCCACCGCCATCACCGCCCGCTTCACCATCGAGGACCTGCTGCACCTCGACCTCTCGTACGCACCGCCGTTCGCCCCGGTGTGGGACCCCGTCCTGATGGCCGCCCGCAAGGCGTGGGACGCGGTCAAGCGAGAGCGCACGACGCGGGGCTAAGTTCCCGGGCCGACCGGCGAGAGGCGGAGGAAACGTACGTGTTGGTGGCGGCGGCGAAGATCGACGCGGGCGACACCGCGTGGGTGTTGGCGGCGGCGGCCCTGGTGCTGTTCATGACGCCGGGGTTGGCCTTCTTCTACGGCGGCATGGTCAGAGGCAAGAACGTGCTCGGCATGCTGATGCAGAACGTCTTCTGCATGGGGCTGGTCAGCGTGCTGTGGGCGTTCTTCGTGTTCAGCCTGGCCTTCGGCAAGGACCACGGGGGCGTGATTGGCGGGTTCGACCTGGTGGGCCTCAAGGGCCTGTTCAGCGGCACGATCCCCGGGCTGCAGGCGCTGACGATCCCGGCGCTCGCGTTCGTGGCCTTCCAGATGATGTTCGCCATCATCACGCCCGCCCTGATCACCGGCGCCACCGCCGACCGGATGCGCTTCGGCGGGTGGGTGCTGTTCCTCGCCCTGTGGTCGATCCTCGTCTACGCACCGGTCGCCCACTGGGTGTTCGCACCGACGGGCTGGCTGTTCAAACGGGGCGCCCTCGACTTCGCGGGCGGCACCGTCGTGCACATCAACGCCGGCATCGCTGCCCTCGCGGTCGTTCTGGTGCTGGGTCGTCGACAGGGTTGGCCCCGGGAGGCGATGCCTCCCCACAACCTGCCGTTCACGCTGTTGGGGATGGGCATCCTGTGGTTCGGCTGGTTCGGGTTCAACGCCGGCTCGGCCCTGGCCGCCAACCGCACGGCGGTGCAGGCGTTCATGAACACGCACATGGCGGCGGCCGCGGCGATGCTCGGATGGCTGGTCGTCGAGCGCATCAAGGACGGCAAGGCCACGACGCTGGGCGCGGCGTCGGGCGCTGTCGCCGGGCTCGTCGCCATCACCCCGTGTTCGGGCTACGTCGGCGGGACCTCGCCTATCTGGATCGGCTTCATCGCCGGCGTGGTGTGCTTCCTCGCCATCCAGCTGAAGTTCCGGATCGGCTACGACGACTCCCTCGACGTCGTCGGCGTGCACCTCGTGGGCGGCGTCATCGGGTCGCTGCTCCTCGGCCTGTTCGCCGACGTCAAGGTGAACTCGGCAGGCCGGAACGGAGCGTTCTTCGGCGGTGGCGCCCACCTGTTGGGCGAGCAGTTCATCGCCGTGTTCTCGGTGTTGGCGTTCACGTTCGCGGTCTCGTGGGTGCTCGCCAAGGTCGTCGACGCGACCGTCGGCCTGCGGGTGACACGAGACGAGGAGCTCGAAGGCCTCGACCTCACCCAGCACGCCGAGGCGGCCTACAGCTTCGGCGAGCTCGGGTCCATCGGGAGGATCTGATGAAGCTCGTGACCGCCATCATCAAGCCCTTCAAGCTCGACGACGTGAAAGCGGCGCTCACCGACATCGGTGTCCAGGGGATGACGATCTCGGAGGTGCGCGGCTTCGGCCGCCAGCGCGGCCACACCGAGGTGTACCGGGGCGCCGAGTACACCGTCGACTTCGTGCCCAAGGTGCGCGTGGAGGTGCTCGCCGACGACGGCGACGCCGAGCGCGTCGCCGCTGCCATCACCGACGCCGCCCGCACGGGCAAGATCGGCGATGGCAAGGTGTGGGTCATGCCGCTCGACGGCGTCACTCGGATCCGCACCGGCGAGATGGGCGACGACGCGCTCTGACGAAGCCCCCCGATCGACTTTCGTGCGTTGATGCCCAACTATTGGGCATCAACGCACGAAAGTCGGCAGATCAGCTGAGTGTCCGGCGGGCACGCCTGCTCGCCGATCGCACGCTCACCGGGAGGGCCTTCTGCCGCGCCCACACCGACCTGGTGGAGCGCTGGCTCGCCGAGCTCGTCGCCGACGAGACGGGCGTCTGCCTGGTGGCCGTGGGCGGGCTCGGCCGGCTGGAGCTGTGCCCGCACAGCGACGTCGACCTGGTCTTGTTGCACGGCGGCCGCAAGGACGTGGGCGAGGTGGCCGAGCGCCTGTGGTACCCGATCTGGGACTCGGGACTCTCCCTCGACCACAGCGTGCGCACGGTGAAGCAGGCCGTGGCCGTGGCCGACGACGACCTGAAGGCCGCCCTCGGTCTGCTCGACGCTCGCCCGATCGCCGGCGACGTCGCCCTCGCTGAAGACCTTGTCGAGCGCGTTCGCCGGCAGTGGCAGCAGCGCGCACGACGGCGACTGCCGGAGCTGCTGGCATCGACGGAGGAGCGTCACCGCAAGGCGGGTGAGGTGGCGTTCCTCTTGGAGCCGGACCTCAAAGAGGGCCGGGGTGGGCTGCGTGACGTCCAGGTGCGCCGGGCTGCGGCGCTCGCCGTGCCCCTCTTCTCCGCCGACGACCCGACGCTCGGCGGGCCGCACGAAGTCCTCTTGGCGGCGCGCGTGGAGCTGCACCGCAGGGCGGGCCGCCCGTCGGAGCGGCTCCTTCTCCAGGAGCAGGACGCCGTGGCTGACACCCTCGGCTACGGCGACGCCGACACCGCCCGCATCAGCTCGTCGTCGAGGCCCTCGACCAGCGCGGTCTGATGGCCCGGGTGCTGCCGGAGTGGACCGCCGTGCGGAGCAGGCCGCAGCGCAACGCGTACCACCGCTTCACCGTCGACCGGCACCTGTGGGAGGCGGCGGTCGAAGCGTCGGCGATGACCCGACAGGTCGCCCGACCCGACCTGCTCCTGGTCGCAGCCTGGCTGCACGACCTCGGCAAGGGCTACCCAGGCGACCACACAGTCGCCGGCGTGACCCTGATGCGCCACGTCGCGGCGCGGATGGGCTTCGACGACGCCGACGTCGACGTGCTGGTGTCACTCGTCGCCAACCACCTCCTCTTGGCGGATGCCGCCACGCGTCGCGACCTGTCCGACGCGGCGACCATCCAGGCCGTGGCCGATGCCGTCGGCGACCAGTCGACGCTCGAACTGTTGGGCGCCCTCACCGAGGCCGACTCCAAGGCGACGGGCTCGACGGCCTGGGGACCGTGGAAGGCTGAGCTCGTCCACGAGCTGGTGGCGCGCACATCGGCGTTCCTCGCTGCCGACACACCGTCCGACGGCGTCGCCGAACACGACGGCAAGGGGCCAGCCGTGGAGCGGGCCCGGGCCACGCTCGGCCGTGGGGAGGTCGTGCATGTCGAGACGACGTGGCCCGAGCTGATCGTCGGTGCCCGGGACAGGGCCGGACTGTTCGCCGACGTGGCCGGGACGTTGGCGCTGCACGGCCTGAGCATCCTGGCCGCCGACGTCTGGACGAGCGACGACGGCGTGGCCGTCGACTGGTTCCGCACCGAGTCGACGTTCGGCCGCGAACCCGAGCGGTCGGCGCTGGCGGCCGACCTGGCGGCGGCCGTCGAGGGGCGTCTTCCACTCGAGGCCCGACTTGCCGACCGCGTGCGCACCTATGCGAGCCGGCGCGTCGCCATCGCGCACCGCGCCGCCCCGCGTGTCTTGGTCGACAACGAGGCATCGGCCCGGGCCAGTCTCGTCGAGGTGCGCGCTCCCGACGGGATCGCCGTTCTCTACCGCATCGCCCGCGCCCTCGCCGACCTGGGCCTCGACGTCCGCCACGCCAAGGTCGCCACCCTTGGCGCCGACGTCGTCGACACCTTCTACGTCGTCGACGCCGGCGGCAAGAAGGTCGACGTCAGTCGCCGCCAGGAGGTCCAGCGGGCCGTCCTGACCGCCCTGGCCCGGCCCGCCTGACCCACGCGCTTGGGCACTTGTCCCCGCAGAGCAGGAACGACTCGGCAATAGCCTGCCGTTCGTGGCTGACCCGGAGACCCCCCAGGTCGTCTCGGCCCAAGACCTGCTGCGGTGGAGCGAGGCGCTGTCGGGCATCGCCCGCACCGGGCTCGGGTTCACCAAGAGCCTGTACGAGCAGGAGCGCTTCGAGGAGGTGCTCAAGGTGGCGGCCGACATGCGCGTCGCCGCCGGCCACGAGCTCGAGGCCGAGGTGCTCGTGCAGGAGTGGCTGAAGACGGTCGGCGAGGGCGTGCCCGGCTACGTCACACCGAAGGTCGCGATCGGCGCCGTCGTGGGCAACGACGAAGGCCAGATCCTGTTGATCCAGCGGGCCGACTTCGGTGTCTGGCTCTATCCCACCGGGTGGGCGGATGTCGGCTACTCGGCCGCCGAGGTGGCGGTCAAAGAGGTGAAGGAGGAGACGGGCATCGACGCCGAGCCCGTCCGCCTCATCGCCGTGCTCGACGGCATCCGCATGGGTTTCACGCGCGTACCCCTCTACTCACTCGTCTTCTACTGCAAGGCCCTCGGCGGTGAGCTCGAGGGCCACCCGCTCGAGACGCGCGACGTCGGCTGGTTCTCCGAGGACGCCCTGCCCCAGCCCCTTGCCGGCTGGGAACGCTGGGCGCCGCACGCCTTCAAGGCCATCAGGGGCGAACCGGTCGAGGTCCTGTTCGACCCTCCCCGCAATCCCGTCTGGCGCGAGGGCGAAGGCCAGGGCTAAGGAGCCAGCTGCGCCAACAGGGCGTCGATGATCGACGTGGCCCCG
Organism: Actinomycetota bacterium; assembly: GCA_902812475.1. Taxonomy (GTDB): domain Bacteria; phylum Actinomycetota; class Acidimicrobiia; order Acidimicrobiales; family AC-14; genus CADDZP01. The sequence continues at coordinate 6,892 of CADDZP010000048.1, forward strand.
CCGCTCGTCTCCCACTCGTCGCCGACACGCTGGTGGTCGACCACGCCGCACGCGTCGGCGGGGATGCCGAGAGCTTCGGCGGTGGCCGCACCCAGCGTCGCCGGCTCAACTTCGTCGCCGTAGGCGGCGAACGCCTCGAGGCCGTCCCACAGCTGCTCGACGGGCGCGGGCGGCGGCGAGCCCTGGGCCAGCGCCAGCGTCGTCATCGGGAAGACGTCGTAGGTGTCGACGCCGTGTGGGCGGCGGTAGCCGGCGACGGGGTGGAGCCGCCACTCGATGGTGACGCCGCCCGGCCCGTCGTCGCGGAGCCACACCTGTGACCCGTTGACGTAGGCGTCGACGGGATCGCCGAACCGCTCCTGCAGAGCCAGGGCGAGCTCGTCGGAGATCCGCCACACGCACGTCGGGGTCAGCCGCGCCACAGCCGGACGGTACTTCCGCCACCATGGCCCGGTGAGAAAGGCGATGGGCACGGTCGCGGTGTTGGCCTTGGTGGCTGCGGCCTGCAGCAGCGGCGGCGCGACGAACCACGCGCTCGTGCGGCAGGCGGCGACGACATCGTCCTCCTCGTCCACGACAGCGCTGCCTCCGACCACGCCCCCGACGACAGCGCCCACCGCCGCACCAGCCCCCGGCTGCCCAGCCGTACCGGCGCGTGCCCAGCCCGATGCCAACCGGCCGCGCTACACGCTGACCGTCAACGTGGACCTGTCGTCCAACACCGTGAGCGGCGACCTCAAGGTGCGGTTCACGCCCGACATGGCGACCGACCGCCTCGTGTTCCGCCTGTGGCCGAACGGTCCGGCGCTTGCCGGTGTCGGCGCCCACCTCGACGTGGGCGACGTCACCGTCGGCGGCACCGGAGCGGCGACCACCTTCGCCAACCCCACCACCCTCGTCGTGCCCGGGTCGTATCCGGCCGGCCGGCCCGTCGAGGCAGCGATGCACTGGCGCCTCACACTGCCGGGGGCGGTGAACGACCGGGTCGCCCGCATCGGCGACGCCGTGCGGCTCGGCTCGTTCTTCCCGATCCTCCCGTGGGAGCCGGGCGTCGGCTGGGACACCGAACCGCCACCGCCCCAGTTCGCCGAAGCGTCCACCGCGCCCACCGCCGACTTCGACGTCACCGTGTCGACGACGCCCTCGGACCTCGGCGTCCTCGCCAGCGGCGCCCAGGACCGGCCCGGCCACTGGACGGCCACCGCCGTGCGCGACTTCGCCATGTCGACGGGCCGCTTCAGCATCGTCACCGCCGTGGCCCACGCCCCCGACCCGGTCGCCGTCACCGTCGGAGCGTCGGCCAGCACGGGCGTCGACCCGGCCCAGTTCGCGGCCAAGGCCGTCAACGTCCTGCAGACGCACAGCGCCCGCTTCGGCCCCTACGCCTGGTCGACGTACACCCTCGCCATCACCCCCGCCCTCGGCGGCGGCATCGAGTATCCGACGTTCGTGATGCAGGGCCCGAGCACGATCGGACGCACGACCAGTCACGAGCTCGGCCACGAGTGGTTCTACTCACTCGTTGGGAACGACCAGGGCCGGGACCCGTGGCTCGACGAGGGCCTGGCCACCTACGCCGAGGGCCGCTACGAGGGCACGATCGGCGGCATGCGGACGACGTCCATCCCACCCGGCGCCGCCGGCCATCTGGGCGAGCCGCTGAGCTACTGGGGCGCCAACCACTCGCTCTACAACCAGGGCGTCTACATCCAGGGAGCCAAGGCCCTCGCCACGCTTGGCGACCTCGACCTCGTCGACTGTGCTCTGCGCGTCTACGTGGCCCGCAACGCCTACCGCATCGCCCGGCCCGGCGATCTCATCGCCGCCGCGTCGAGCGTCTTCCCCGACGCGGCCCGGACGCTGGCGAGCTTCGGCGCTCACTCCTCGTCGTAGGCTCGCCCGGGGCCGAGCAGAGGAGGACGAGGGTGGACTACGACCGGTTGACGGGACTGGACGCTTCGTTCCTGCATCTGGAGAGCGAAGCGCAGCCGATGCACGTGGGGTCGCTGGCGACATTCGAAGGGCCGCCGTTCTTCGACGAGGCCGGGCGCTTCCGGCTGGAGGACGCCCGCGAGATCATCTCCAGCCGCCTGCACCTCGTGCCCCGGTTCCGCAAGAAGCTGATGTCGGTGCCGTTCGGCCAGGGCCGGCCGATCTGGGTCGACGACCACGACTTCGACCTGAACTACCACGTGCGACTGACGGCGCTGCCGAAGCCGGGCAACGAGGAGCAGCTCAAGACCCTGATGGGCCGGCTCCAGTCGACGGTGCTCGACCGGCGCCGGCCCCTGTGGGAGCTGTGGTTCGTCGAGGGGTTGGAGGGCGACCGGGTCGCCATCATCCAGAAGACCCACCACGCCCTCGTCGACGGCATCTCCGGTGTCGACGTGGCCACCGTGCTCCTCGACTTCGAGCCCAACCCCGAGCGCACCCCGTCGCCGCCCTGGACGCCGAAACGTCCGCCGTCGCCGACGCAGCTCCTGCGCGACAGCATCGTGGAGCGCTTGACCGTGCCCGCCGAGATGCTGCGTTCGGCCCGGGCAGTCGTGCGCGGCCCCCGCCAGGCCGTCCAGCAGCTCACCAAGGTCGCCCAGACCGTCGCCTCGATCGGCTCCATTGCCCCGCGGACGCCGTTCAACGTCGCCGTGGGCCCGCACCGCCGCGTCGAGTTCGTGCGTGGCGACCTGGCGCCGGTGAAGGAGGCCAAGCGCACGCTCGGCGCAACGGTCAACGACGTCGTGCTGGCCGCCGTGGCCGGCGGCCTCCGTCACTTCCTCGAGTCGCGGGACGAGCCCGTCGACGGGTTGATGCTGAAGGCGTTCGTTCCCGTGTCGGTGCGCGACGACGCCCACCGCATGGCGCTCGGCAACAGGGTCGCTGCCGTCGTCGTCGACCTCCCCATCGGCATCGTGGATCCCGTCGAACGGGTGCGGGCCATCAGCGCCCAGACCGAGCGCCTCAAGGAGACCCAGCAGGCCGTCGGCGCCGAAGTCCTCACCGGCCTGGCCGACTACGCGCCGGCCACCCTGATCAACCTGGCGGCGCGGCTCATGCCCTTCCAGCGCTCGGTGAACCTCGGCGTGACGAACGTGCCCGGCCCCCAGCAGCCCCTCTACTGCATGGGCGCCAAGATGCTGGAGGCGTTCCCCTACGTCGGGGCCTTCGCCGGCTCGGCGGTGGTCGTTGCCGTCCTGTCCTACAACGGCGCCTTGGGCTTCGGCCTCACGAGCGACCGGGACGCGGTGCCCGACCTGGGCGTGTTCGCCGAGGGCATCGAGAAGTCCCTCGCCGAACTGGAGCGCGCTTCCGCGTAGCGGCTACTTGCCTGCGCTGTTCAGGAGCTGGTCGAGGTCGGCCGTCTGGCTGGCCGGCGGCAGCGTCACGTCGACGGGGCGGCCGAAGTCGAAGAGGTCATAGGTCACCGTCACGTGCCCCGACAGCGGGTTGCCCTGCGTGCGCAAGCCATCGGGCAGGCGGATGACGCTCGTGTCGAGGCTCTCCTGGAACTGGCGGACGCGCCCGTCGCTGTCGAGCCACACGTCGACGGGCAGCTTGCGCACCGTGTAGAGATTCGACAGCTTCTGCATGGCGTCGCGCGCCTCGGGTGTCGGGGCGTCGGCGATGGCCTTGTCGAGGCTCAGGTCGACCTTGTAGTGCGTCGTCTCCACGCCCCGGATGGTCTCCGGGCCCACCTTGGCGACGTCGTCGGCACCTCGCAGCATCCCCAGGCCCTGGGTCGGATCGTTGGACTGGCCCTGGAACAGTGATCCCAGGTCGATGTCCACGCCGGCCTGGCGCATGAGGGCGCCGACGTCCATCTTGAGCCACTGCTTGCCGCCCAGTTCGCCCTGGAGCGCCGCGGGCACCTTCATGTACATCGTGAGGCCGCCGTCGTAGTCGGCGATGGTCTGGATCTTCCCGAGCTCGGGGGCGCCCACCTGGGCCCCGTCGATGTCGAGCACGGCGCGCTTGGTGTCGAAGTCGAACCCGCCTTCGACGGTGAGCCCGTTGGCCAAGGGGCCCGAATCGGCCTTGATCATGGTGCTCACGTGGGCGGTCTTGGCGCCGGCCGTCGTCGTCGACGACGCCAGCACGGCTGCCAGCGGAGTGTCTGCGCTGCGGCGCACGACCGCGCTGGCGACGCCGGCGATGAGGAGGGCGACGATGGCGAGAGCGACGAACGGCGTCGCCGTCAGCGTGGGCTGGCGGCGGGGGCGCTCGACGCCGAGTGTCATCGGAACGCGCGGTGCCCCATGGACCCGTTGGGCAACGGCGACGCCGCCAGCGGCGACGGCGCCTGCGGCCGCCGGTGCGACCGCGGGGGCACGCTCGGGCGCGTGGGTCAGCTCCATGTGGATGTCGAGGCCGCCGGCGGTGGCCATGGACTTGCCGCAGTCAGGACACGTGTGCACGAACCTGAGTATCGGCTCGGTTCCCGCAGCCCTGAAAGACCTATTCGCACGGGCCATGACACTGCTGGCCCGCCGCCGCCTTCGGCGAGCAGTCTCCTAGTCGCCGCGCTGGTCGCGCTCGCGCAGATAGCGCTCGAAGTCGGCGGCGAGCGCGTCGCCCGACGGGAGCTCGATCTCGTCCTCGTCGTCGAGGGACGTCTCCTCGAGGCGGTGGACGTACTCGGAGACGTCCTCGTCGCTCTCGACGACCTCACTCACCTGCCGCTCGTAGGAGGCGGCGGCGATCTCGAGGGCCGTCGTCGGGACACTGGAGCCGAGCAGCTCGGCGGCCCGCTCGACGAGCGCCAGGGTGGCCTTCGGCGACGGCGTGGCGGCGACGTAGTGGGGGACGGCGGCCCACAGTGAGGCGGACGGAACGCTCTCCTTGCTGAAGGCGTCGTGCAGCACGCCGACGATGCCGGTCGGACCTTCGTAGCGCGAGCGTTGCAAGCCCAGCCGCTGGACGAGCTCGGCGTCGGCAGCCGTGCCCGTCACACGCACGGGCCGGGTGTGGGGCACGTCGGCCAGCAGGGCGCCGAGAGTGATGAACAGCTCGACGCCGAGGGCGCGGCCGACGTCGACGATCTGGGTGCAGAACGTTCGCCACTTCAGGCCCGGCTCGACGCCGAGGAGGACGACGATGTCGTGGTCGCTCCCGGGGAGCGAGGCAGCGTAGAAGTCGTTGGCCGGCCAGACGATCTCGCGTGTCACGCCGTCGGCCAGCTGTACGTGCGGCCGGGTCGCCGAGAAGTCGTAGAACTCCTCGGGATCGATCTCCGCGAACTGCCGGGCCGCCCACTGGTCGCGTAGGAACTTCGCCGCGGTGGTCGCGGCGTCGGCCGCGTCGTTCCACCCCTCAAAAGCGGCCACGAGAACCGGTCTTTTGAGCTTCGGGCGGTCGTGCCAGCGCACGTAGTCCATCGAAGGAACCTACCCTTGCTTCGTGGGTTCTCTCGGTCGGTTCTCTGCGCTGACTCGCGCCTGGTTCGAGGGCGCCTTCGCCGAGCCCACGCCCGCCCAGGAGCAGGGCTGGGACGCCATCAGCAAGGGCGACAACACGCTGATCCTGGCACCGACGGGCTCGGGCAAGACGCTGGCCGCCTTCCTCTGGGTGATCGACGAGCTGCTCGCCCGCGGCGAACAGCCGCCCGAGAAGGAGCGGTGCCGCGTCCTCTATGTGTCGCCGTTGAAGGCGTTGACCTACGACGTCGACCGCAATCTGCGGGCGCCGCTGACGGGCATCGCCCTCCAAGCCGAACGCGCCGGCCAAAGCGTTGCCGTCCTGCGCACGGCGACTCGCACCGGGGACACGCCGGCAGGCGACCGGCGCGACATCGTGCGCCACCCGCCCGACATCCTCATCACGACGCCCGAGTCGCTCTACCTGATGCTGACGTCGAGCGCCCGCGACGTCCTCGAGTCCGTCGAGTACGTGATCGTCGACGAGATCCACGCCGTCGCCGGCACCAAGCGCGGCGCCCACCTTGCGCTGTCGCTGGAACGCCTCGAGCAACTCACCGCGAAGTCCCCGCAGCGCATCGGCCTGTCGGCCACCCAGCGCCCGCTGGACGAGATCGCCCGCTTCCTCGGCGGCCGGGCTCGCGAGCCGCGCAGCGGCGAGTGGCGTCCCCGTTCCGTGACCGTGGTCGACGCGGGCGTGCGCAAGCCGCTCGACCTGCGCGTCGTCGTCCCTGTCGAGGACATGGGCGAGCTGGGCAAGGTCGTCGATCCGCAGATCCTCGAGGGCCCGGCCGCCGGCGACCCCGAGGTCCGCCACTCGATCTGGCCGGCGATCACGCCGGTGCTCCTCGACCTCATCCGGCGGCACCACTCCACGCTGATCTTCGTGAACTCTCGGCGCCTGGCCGAGCGCCTGGCGGCGCGCATCAACGAGCTGGCCGGCGAGGAGCTCGTGCGCGCCCATCACGGCTCGGTGGCGAGGGAGCAGCGCCTGGAGATCGAAGACGCCCTCAAGGCGGGCAAGATGCCGGCGCTCGTCGCCACCTCGTCGCTCGAGCTCGGCATCGACATGGGCGCGGTCGATCTGGTCGTGCAGGTCGAGTCGCCGTCGTCGGTCGCCAGCGGCCTGCAGCGCATCGGCCGCGCCGGCCACCAGGTGGGCGAGCCGTCGCGCGGTCGCATCTTTCCCAAGTTCCGCGGCGACCTGGTCGAGGCCGCCATCGTCACCAAGCGCATGAAGGACGGGTTGATCGAGGAGACGCGCATCCCGCGCAACCCCGTCGACGTCCTGGCCCAGCAGATCGTCGCCATGTGTGCCGTCGACGACGTCACCGTCGACGAGGTAGCCGAGGTGGCGGGCGGTGCCTACCCGTTCGCCGACTGCAGCCGGTCGGTGCTGGAGAACGTCCTCGACATGCTCGCCGGTCGTTACCCCTCCGACGAGTTCGCCGAGCTGCGGCCCCGCATCGTCTGGGACCGGGCCAACGACACACTCCGGGCCCGTCCCGGTGCCCGCATGCTGGCGGTTACGAGCGGCGGCACGATCCCCGACCGCGGGCTGTACGGCGTCTACACGCCCGAGGGCACGCGCGTTGGCGAGCTCGACGAGGAGATGGTCTACGAGTCACGCGTCGGCGAGACGTTCGTGCTTGGGGCGACGACGTGGCGCATCGAGGAGATCACCCGCGATCGCGTTGTCGTCACGCCTGCACCGGGTGAGCCGGGCAAGATGCCGTTCTGGCATGGCGACGGGCTGGGTCGCCCCTACGAGCTGGGCCGGGCTCTGGGTGAGTTCCTGCGCGAGGTCGATGACTGGAGCGACGAGCGCCTGGCCGAGGAGTGCTCTCTCGACGAGCTGGCGGTGAGCAATCTGCGCGCCTACCTCGCCGAGGAACGAGAGGTCACCGGCGCTCTGCCCACCGACCGTCAGATCGTCGTCGAACGCTTCCGTGACGAGCTGGGCGACTGGCGGGTGTGCGTGCTCACCCCGTTCGGCGGGCGCGTCCACGCCCCCTGGGCCATCGCCATCGAGGCCAAGGTCCAGAGCCGGCTGGGCGTCGAGGTGCAGACGATGTGGAGCGACGAGGGGATCGTCGTGCGCCTGCCCGAAGCCGACGACGCCCCGCCCGTCGACAGCGTGCTGCTCGAGCCCGAAGAGGTGGAGGACCTCGTCGTCTCTCAACTGGCGAACACGGCGCTGTTCGCCGGACGGTTCCGCGAGAACGCCGCCCGCGCCCTGCTCCTGCGCCGCCGCAGGCCCGGCCAGCGCACGCCGCTGTGGCAGCAGCGGCAGCGGGCTGCCGACCTGCTGGCCGTCGCCTCCAAGCACGGGTCGTTCCCGATCCTGCTGGAGACGTATCGCGAGTGCCTGCGCGACGCCTTCGACGTGCCCGCGCTGATCGACCTGATGACCCGCGTCCGTTCCCGCCAGCTGCGCGTCGTCTCCGTCGATACGGCTCGGCCGTCGCCGTTCGCAACGTCGCTCGCCTTCGCCTACGTCGCCAACTTCCTCTACGAGGGCGACGCCCCGCTCGCCGAGCGCAAGGCCCAGGCCCTCACCCTCGACCGGGAGCTGCTGGCCGAGCTCCTCGGCGCCGACGAGCTGCGCGATCTGATCCAGCCATCGGCCCTCGCCGAGCTGGAGGCCTTCTTGCAGTGCCTCGACGAGCGGCGGTGGGCTCGACACCCCGACGCCGCCC
>CADDZP010000049.1 GCA_902812475.1 Actinomycetota bacterium
GGTCGACGGCGCGCTCGTCGTCCGCTCGGGCCCGGGCGTCCCCGTGCTGGGGATGATCCCCGCTGTCGCGGCGTGGCGCGGTCAGCAGAGCCCTCTACTCCGGCGGGAAGAGCCCACCACGCCGGCCGCCGAGGCCTACCGGGGGCTGGCCGCCATGATCCAGCGCATCCTGCCCCACCGCCCGCTGCGCAGCCTGGTCGTCACGAGCCCCTCCCGAGGTGACGGACGCACCACCGTCGTCGCCAACCTCGGCACCGTGCTGGCCCGGGCCGGCCGCACCGTCGTCGTCGTGGACTGCGACCTTCGCAATCCGCACCTGCACGAGGTCTACGGGCTGCCCAACGAAGCCGGGTTCACGTCGGTCCTGCGCGGCGAGGCGCCGCTGTCGCGTGCCGTGCAGGCCGCGCCCGACGAGCCGCGCCTGCAGGTCTTGGCCGCCGGGCCCACGCCGCCCGCTCCCGGCCAACTGCTCTCGGCCCAGCGGACCGTCGAGGTCTTGGCCGCGTTGCAGGCCCAGGCCGACGTGGTCGTCATCGACGTCCCCGACATGGCTCCCGGTGGTGACGCCGCCGTGGTGGCGTCGATCAGCGACGCCGCCCTCGTCATCGCCGGCGCCCCGTCCGGTCAGGCCGGCGAGCTGGCCCGGGCGGTCGACCTCCTCGACGACATCGACGGCCTCGTCGTGGGCGTCGTCCTCAACGCCGTCACCGAAGACGACCAGGACGGCCGCGTCGCCATGCTCCGCCGAGACATGCCCCGGGTGTCCTTGGCCTAACCCACCTGGAGCCTTCTTGGCGCGGAAATGAGCGTATAGCGAGCATTTCTGCGCCCAGAATGCTCAGGAGGCGTCGAATTGGCCGCCGGTGCGGACGGTGACGGGTCGGCCGACGAACTCCTCGAGGGTCATCGACTTCATGAGGCCGGGCTCGTTGGTCGTGGCCCAGGTGCGGCGGCCGTCGGGGAGGAGGCAGGCGACGATGCCGAGGGCGGGCTCGCCGTCGCGCTCGTGCATGACCGTGTAGGACTCGACGGCGGCCGGGCCCTCGTGCTCGTCGACGGGCTCCCGTCGGGGCCGGGCGTCGACCTCCTCCTGGGGGTGGGCGTGGCGGAAGCCGTTCGGCGGCGGCTCGGTCGAGTACACGCCGACGCTGTGCTTGGTGACGTACCAGCCCAGCGCCGTACAGACGCCCAACGAGCCCGGGTCATCCCGCAGCACGTTCACCATTGCCGCTATCGAATGGGTGACGTAGTTGTTGCCGGGGCCGCCGGCGAAGCTGAGGCCGCCCGTCACGGTGAGCGGACGGTCGGGCTCGTCGAGGCCGAACCCGAGCTCCTGGGCGCCGATCTGCACCGCCGACGGGAAGCAGGAGTAGAGGTCGACGTGGCCGACGTCGTCGGGGCCGACGCCGGCCAAGCCGAAAGCGGCCCGCCCGCATGCGGCGATGGCCGGCGACGAGTGCAGGTTCTCCCGCTCGGACACGAACCAGTGGTCGTTGGCGTCGGCGCCCGACCAAGGGAACACCCACTTGTCCTCGGGCACGCCGGCGCTGCGCGCTGCTTCAACCGAGCACACGATCACGGCCGCCGCCTGGTCGGTGTCGAGGTTGGCGTTCATGGCCTTGGTGTACGGAAAGCCGATCCAGCGGTTGTCAGGTGTCACGGTGGCGATCTCGTCTGCCGACTTCTCCTCGGCGAACCAGGCGTGGGGATTGCGAGCGGCAACGGCGCTGAACCGCGACCACAGCTCCGCGATCTTGCGTTGGTGCTCGTCGATCGACTCGCCGGCCGCCGCCCGCAGGGCGTTCTCGAACACCGGGTACACCTGGATCGGCAGCATGATCGAGCGCGACATCTCCAGGTCGCACACGCCGGGCCGCTCGTCGCCCAGCACCTCTGTCGGAACGGCCTCGGGTGCCTGCCGCTCCCAGTCCAGATGGGCGCCCACCTTGCGGGCCCGCAGCCGGGTGTACATCGCCTCGGCGCCCGTCATCAGAGCCACGTCGACGTCGCCCCGCTGGATGGCCAGCGCCGTGTCGTTGAGCAGCATCTGCGGGCTGTTGCCACCGGTGGTGGTGACGACGGTTTGCCGCGGCGAGATGCCCAGACGGGCCGCCACCAGCGTCCCCGGATCGGTGTAGCGCCACGAAAGCACCGCCGCCACCCGAACGCTGTCGGCCTTCTCCAGCAGGGCGGCGCCGGCACCGCTGTCGTCGGCTGCCAGGCGCAGGGTGTCCGCCATCATGTCGACGGGGGCGCTCGCTGAGGCCGGATCGTCCGGCCGCCGGAGCGTCTGCGCGACCCCCACCACAACAGGTGTTCGAGGGTCGAGAGCCATCGCTGGGGAAGCGTAGCGATGGGGTCCTGAACACCTAGAGTTGGCCGCATCGAGGTCCTCTTTCTCTGCACCGGCAACATCTGCCGCTCGCCCATGGCCGAGGCGTTCCTCCGACATCGACTGGAGGGCCGGCGCGTGGACGTGCGCGTCACCTCCGCCGGGCTCCGCCTCGCCGGCGAGCCCGCGAGCGGCCACGGCGTCGACGTCCTCGGGACGAGGGGCATCGATCTCTCCGCCCACCGGAGCCGCATCGTCGACCGCGAGCTGCTCGAGAGCACCGACCTGGTCCTCGCCATGGCTCGCGAGCACCTGCGCGAGGCGGTGCTCGCCTTGCCCGACATCTGGCCGCGCGCCTTCACGCTCAAGGAGCTCGTACGCCGGGGCGAGACGATCGGCCCCCGAGCGCCCGGCGAGTCCGTCGGGCAGTGGATCGCGCGCGCCCACTCCGGGCGCAATCGGCAAGACCTGCTGGGCTCGTCGTCGACCGACGACGTCGAGGACCCCATCGGCCTCGACCGCTCCGCCTACGAGAAGACCGCCGACGAGCTCAGCGACCTCGTCGACCGCCTCGTCGATCTCCTGTGGCCTCCCGCGGCCGAAGAGACGGGCTAGCGGATGAGGGTCGCCATCGGGTCCGATCACGCCGGGTTCGAGCTCAAGGAGCACATCATCAGGTGGCTGAAGGACAACGGCCACGACGTCGACGACCGGGGCACACACAGCACCGAGCCGGTCGACTACCCGCCGATCTGTGCCGACGTGGGCCGTCAGGTCGCCCGCGGGGACGCCGACCGCGGCATCGTCCTGGGCGGCAGCGGCCAAGGCGAGCAGATCTCGGCCAACAAGATCCATGGCATCCGTGCGGCCCTGTGCAACGACCTGTACTCGGCCAAGTACTCGCGCCTGCACAACGACGCCAACGTCCTCAGCATGGGCGGGCGAGTCGTCGGACTCGGCCTGGCCGACGAGATCCTGGACGTTTGGTTCGGGACCCAGTTCCAAGGGGGCCGCCATGTCCCCCGCATCCAACAGATCAAAGAGATCGAGGAAAACCAGTGATGAAGGAGCCGAGGGACAACGCGCTCTTCGACATCGTCCATCGCGAGGTCGAGCGCCAGAACACCACGCTGCAGCTCATCGCCAGCGAGAACTTCGTCTCCCGCCATGTCCTCGAGGCCACCGGGTCGGTGCTCACGAACAAGTACTCCGAGGGCTACCCGGGCAAGCGCTACTACGGCGGCAACGCCGTCATCGACGAGGTCGAGGAGCTGGCCCGCACCCGCTGCAAAGAGCTCTTCGGCGCCGAGCACGCCAACGTGCAAGCCCACTCCGGCTCCACGGCAAACATGGCGGTGTACTTCGCCCTCTTCGAGCCCGGCGACAAGCTCATGGGGATGCGCCTCGACCAGGGCGGACACCTGACGCACGGCTCGCCGGTCAACTTCAGTGGCCGCTTCTTCCAGTTCGTCTCCTACGGCGTGACCGAGAGCGACGAGCGCCTGGACTACGACCAGATCGCCGACCTGGCCGCGAAGGAGCGGCCCAAGGCGATCATCGCCGGCGCCACCGCCTATCCCCGCCTGTGGGATCCCGAGGCCCTGCGCCGCATCTGCGACGACGTCGGCGCTCTGTTCATCTTCGACGCCGCCCACGTGGCCGGCCTCATCGTCGGCGGCGTCCACCCCAACCCTGTGCCGTACGCCGACGTCGTCACCTTCACCACCCACAAGACCCTCCGCGGCCCGCGCGGTGCGGCCATCGTCTGCAAGCAGGAGTACGCCCAGGCCATCGACAAGATGGTGATGCCGGGCATCCAGGGCGGTCCCCTCGACCACGTCATCGCGGCCAAGGCGGTCGCCTTCTTCGAGGCGGCCCAGCCGTCGTTCAAGGACTATGCCGCCCAGGTCGTGCGCAACGCCCAGGCGCTGGCCGAGGCCCTCGCCCACGAGGGCTTCCGTCTGGTGTCGGGCGGCACCGACAACCACCTCATGCTCGTCGACCTGCGTCCCTTCGACGCCGACCTCACCGGCAAGCAGGCCCGCCTCGTGCTCGAACGGGCGGGCATCACCCTCAACGAGAACACTGTCCCCAACGACCCGCGCCCGCCGTTCAAGGCGAGCGGTGTGCGCATCGGCACGGCGGCCGAGACGACGGCAGGCATGGCCGAGCCGGAAATGCACGAGGTCGCCGCCTTGATCGGTCGTGCGCTGCGCGGCCGCGACGACGACGGCGAGCTCGACTCCGTGCGCGACGAGGTGGCGACGCTCTGCTCCAAGTTCACGCCGTATCCCGACCTGTGAACGCCGGCTATTGGAGCGCGGCTCCGAGCGTCAGCGAGGAGCCTCGATGGGTCGGCGAGCGAAGCGAGCTTCGACCCGTCGAAATAGCGATGAGCGCCGCCGCAGGCGGCTCCTAGCCGTGCGCTACCTGATCGTGTTCGCGGTGGCGGCGGGCGTCACGTACGCCGTCACGCCGCTCGTGCGAAAGGTGGCGGTCCGCACCGGCGCCGTCGTCTACCCCGACGAGCGGCGCGTGCACACGGCACCGCTGCCGACGATCGGTGGCGCGGCGATGTTCATCGCCTTCCTGGTGGCCATGGCGGTCGCTGCGGTGCTCCCCGGGTTCAGGCCGGTGTTCCGCGGGGCGTCGGAGCCGTTCGGTGTCATCGTCGGTGCCGCCATCATCTTCGGCGTCGGCTTTCTCGACGACCTCCGGGACGTCTCGGCGCCGGCCAAGGTCGCCGGCCAGGTCCTCGCTGCCTGCGCCCTCGGGCTCGCCGGCGTCACGATGTTCTACTTCCGCATCCCGTTCGCCGATTTCATCGTGCTCTCGCCCGACCTGGGGTTCCTGGTCACGGTCCTCTGGGTCGTCGTCCTGGCCAACGCCGTCAACCTGATCGACGGGCTCGACGGCCTGGCCGCCGGCATCGTCGCCATCGCCGCCGGTGCGTTCTTCCTCTACGCCAACCGCCTCTCCGACGCCGGTCTCCTCGCGCCCGACAACATCGGTCCGCTCATCGCCGCCATCGCCTGCGGCATCTGCCTGGGCTTCCTGCCCCACAACTTCCACCCGTCGAAGATCATCATGGGAGACGCCGGCGCCCTCCTGCTCGGACTGTTGATGGCGTCGACGACGATCACCGTGGGCGGCCGCACCGCCGACCAGTTCAGCGGCCAGACCTACTTCTTCTTCGCGCCCCTGGTGATCCCGTTCGTCATCCTCGGCGTTCCCATGGTCGACACCGCCTTCGCCGTCGTCCGCCGTGCCATGCGCCGAGCATCGCTGTCCCAAGCCGACAAGGAGCACCTCCACCACCGCCTCATGCGCCTCGGGCACGGACACACGCGCTCGGTCGTCATCCTGTGGGCATGGACTGCCGTGCTGTCCCTCGTCGTCCTCTTCCCGACGTACACCAACCGGGGCAACGCCATCGTGCCGGCGGCGATCGCCGGGCTGGCGGTGGCCCTGTATACCCTCTTCCACCCCGGCGTCCGCCGCAACGGCCAGGTACGCCAGATGGCGCCTCCATCGCCTCCCGCAGCGCCCGCGAACGGTCCCCCGAACGGGCGACGCGACGATTTGCGGCCTCCGGCGAGGCTCCCCTAGTTTCGGGCCCGCACAACAGAGGTTTCAGGCACCCGAAAGTTTGTGGGAGGGTCCGTTGGACCTGGCCAAGCTGAGCCACCAGGCCGCAAAGACCAATGCAGTCGCCGACGGCTTTTCCAAGGCCGTCGAGCTCGTGCTCACGCCCGGCGTGTTCGGGGTGGGCGGGTACTTCCTCGACCGCTGGCTCGGCACCGCTCCTGTCTTCATGGGCGTCCTCTTCTTCTGGGCCCTCACCGTCACGGTCGCCATGACGATCCGTGACTACAAGGAACGGATGCGGGCCGAGCAGGACCGCCTCCTGGGCCGGGCGGGACGATGAGCGCCGAGCCCATCGCGGCCACGCCGCCGGTCCAGCGAGAGCTGGTCGTCGACATCGCCAAGCGCGGCGTGATGGTGGCGCCCGCCATCGTTGCCATCGCCGCCATCGCCCGGGGAAGCGCCGGCGGCGCCTCCGCCGCCTTCGCCGTCGCCGTCGTGCTCCTCAACCTCGGCCTCTCGGGCGCCTCCCTGGCGTGGGCCGCCCGCACCTCGCTCAACCTCCTCATGCTGACCGCCCTCGGCGGCTTCCTGCTGCGCATGGGTGTGCTCGTCGGCGTCATCGCCCTCATCCGGCACCAAGGCTGGGTCGACCTGCCGACGCTGGCGTTCACCCTGCTGCTCACCCAGTTGGGCCTCTTGTTCTGGGAGACCCGCTACGTCTCAGCCACGCTCGCCTATCCCGGGCTCAAACCCCGGAAGGAGGGATAGTGCACGTACTGGCGCTCGACTTCCCGCCGATCAGCCACCTCATCCGGTGGCCGACGATCTTCGGCAGCGGCGTCTGGGCCGTCAACAAGGTCGTCCTCGAGGAGTGGCTCGCCGTCATCCTCGTCCTCTGGTTCTTCTACTCCGCCCGCAAAGGAGCCCTCGTACCTCAGGGCGCCCAGAACCTGGCAGAGGCGGTCGTCGACTTCGTCCGCAACAACATCATCCTGCAGACGATGGGATCCGAGGGCCTGAACTGGACGCCGTTCCTGCTGACCCTCTTCACGTTCATCTTCGTCTGCAACATCTTCGAGGTCATCCCGGTCATCCAGATGCCGGTGAACGCCCGCATGGCGCTCCCGTTCTTCATGACGATGATCGTCTACTTCATCTACCACTTCGTCGGGCTGCGCGAGCAGGGGATCGGGGCCTACTTCAAGAACATGCTGTTCCCCCCGGGCGTGCCGAAGTTCCTCTACATCCTCGTCAGCCCGATCGAACTCATCACCTACTTCTTCACCCGGCCGCTCTCGCTCGCCGTGCGACTGTTCGCCAACATGCTGGCCGGCCACCTGCTCCTGGCCACGTTCGCCATCCTGACGGCGACGCTGGCCGCGTCGACCTACGTCGGCGCCGTCGTGCCCGGCGCCCTCCTCGTCGCCCTGTACGGCTTCGAGGTGCTCGTCGCCGTGCTGCAGGCCTTCATCTTCACGATCCTGACCGCCGTGTACATCGGCGGCTCCATGCACCCCGCCCACTAGGAGGAAAAACCCACATGCACGCACTGCTGGCCCTGGCTGCTC
Source organism: Actinomycetota bacterium (assembly GCA_902812475.1). Classification (GTDB taxonomy): domain Bacteria; phylum Actinomycetota; class Acidimicrobiia; order Acidimicrobiales; family AC-14; genus CADDZP01. The sequence goes on from CADDZP010000049.1 coordinate 7,489, forward strand.
AGAACCCTGGCGAGCTCCAGGCCGGGCTCACCGCTGTCGGCCGAGGCATCGTCTACGGCGGGGCCGCCATCGGGCCGGGCATCGGCATCGGCATCGTCGTCGGCAACGCCATCACCGCCATGGCCCGTCAGCCCGAGGCCGCCGGTCAGGCCCAGACGACGATGTTCCTCGGCATCGCCTTCACCGAGGCTCTGGCCCTGTTCGGGTTCGTCCTCGCCTTCATCATCTCCGGTTAGGAGGAGCAGCATGCGAACCAGGAAGGCCCTCGTCGCCGTCGTTCTGGGGCTCGGCGCCCTCGGCGTGATGGCCGCGCCGGTCTACGCGCAGACCTCACCGCCGACGTCCACGGTGCAGAACACGGGTGGGCAGAACACCGGTAGTGGCACCGGCGGCGAGACGACCGGCGCCACGTCGAAGCCCAAGACGACGGCGAAGGAGTGCATCGACAAGCTCGAGCACGGCGGCAAGATCGACGACTGCCAGAAGGCTCCCAGCCCGATCCTCCCGGCGGCCAACGAGCTGCTGTGGGGGAGCCTCGCCTTCATCATCCTCTTCATCCTGTTGTCGCGGCTCGCCTACCCGGCGCTGAAGAAGGGCATGGACACCCGGGCCGAGAAGATACGCACGAGCATCGACGAGGCCGAGACGGCCCGGACCGACGCCCAGAACGTCCTCGAGGAGTACCAGCGCCAGTTGGCGGACGCCCGTTCGGAATCGGCCCGCATCATCGAGGAGGCCCGGCAGGCGGCCGACCGCCTCCGCCAGGACCTCAAGCGCCAGGCCGAGACCGAGGTCAACGAGCTGCGAGGCCGGGCCCAGGAGGACATCCAGGCCCAGGTGCAGCGGGCCATGGCGGATCTGCAGGGCCGGGTCGGCGAGCTCGCCATCGAGCTGGCCGAGAAGGTCGTCGAGCGCAGCCTCGACCGGGAAACCAACCTGCAGCTCATCGAGAGCTACATCAACCACGTCGGGACGAGGTAGGGCGACACCGATGGCCGATCTTTGCCTCGCAAGCAGAGCTTGCTCGGCGAGCTTCTATGGAGCTCCGGCCGGCGCGGCACAGCCGCTCGGCCTCCGCGCGTTCTCTTTGCGGCGAGCTTTGCTCGCCGATGACGCCATCCAGCGGGGTCTCGCTCCGCTCGGCGTTCATGGCCGGCGGCACCGCACGGCGCCGAAGGCGCCTCCTGCTGATGCCGGCCCCAGCAAGAATGAGGGCGGAGGGCGAGCCGGCTTTGCCGGCCGCCCGCAGCACGATCAGCTCGCCCGACCGGAGGGAGGGCGATGAATCGAATCGACGGGTACGCGCAGGGCATCTTCGAGATCGCCCGGGCCGAGGGGTCGCTGGAGAGTGTGGAGAACGAGCTCTTCCAGTTCTCGCAGCTGTTCCAGGGCAACGAGCAGCTGCGCGAGCGCCTCACCGACCAGTCGCTGCCCGTCGAGAAACGTCAGGCGATCGTCGAGGACCTGCTCGGCCAGCGCGTGCACCCGCTGACGGTGAGCCTGATCTCGTTCCTCGTCGGCTCAGGGAGGGCGCGCGACGTCCCTACGATCGTGGATCGACTGGTGGAGCGGGCGGCCGCCGAGCGTCAGCACGAGGTGGCCGAGGTGCGCAGCGCCATCCCGCTCGACGACGAACAGCGCCGGCGCCTCACCGAGGCCCTCCAGCGGGCGACCGGCAAGCAGGTGGAGCTCAAGGTCATCGTCGATCCCTCGGTGTTGGGGGGACTGGTGGCCCGCGTGGGCGACACGATCATCGACGGCACCGTCCGCCACCGTCTCGAACAACTTCAGGACTCACTGAGAGGTAGTACGCGCTGATGACCGACACGACGCTCAGCATCAACCCCGACGAGATCACCGGCGTCCTCCGCCGCCACCTCGAGGGCTTCCGGCCCGAGGTCGAGCAGCAGCAGGTCGGTCGCATCATCGAGGTCGGCGATGGCATCGCCCGCATCAGCGGCCTGCCCAGCACCGCCGTGAACGAACTGCTCGAGTTCGAGGGAGGCGTGCTGGGCCTCGCCCTCAACCTCGATGAGGACTCCATCGGCGCCGTCGTCCTCGGCGACATCGAGCACATCGAGGAGGGCCAGCCGGCCCGGGCGACGGGCCGGATCCTGTCGGTGCCCGTGGGTGACGCCCTGCTGGGGCGCGTCGTCGACCCCCTCGGGCGGCCCGTCGACGGGCGAGGCCCGATCAGCGCCCGGGGCGAGCGGCGCCTCGAGGTCCAGGCGCCCGGCATCGTCGACCGCCAGCCCGTCGTCGAGCCGCTGCAGACGGGGATCAAGTCGATCGACTCGATGACACCCGTCGGCCGCGGACAACGCGAGCTCATCATCGGCGACCGCAAGACGGGCAAGACGGCGGTGGCGATCGACACGATCATCAACCAGAAGGGCCAAGGCGTGAAGTGCATCTACGTCGCCATCGGCCAGAAGGGTTCGACGATCGCCGAGATCGTGGCGTCCCTCGAGGAGCACGGCGCCCTCGACTACACGGTTGTCGTCGCCGCCCCTGCCTCCGAGCCCGCGCCGTTCAAGTACCTGGCGCCGTACAGCGGCTGCGCCATGGGCCAGCACTGGATGGATGAGGGCGACGCCGCCCTGATCGTCTACGACGACCTGTCCAAGCAGGCGGAGGCGTATCGCCAGCTCTCGCTGCTACTGCGCCGGCCGCCGGGCCGCGAGGCGTATCCGGGCGATGTCTTCTATCTCCACAGCCGCCTGCTCGAGCGGGCGGCCAAGCTCTCGGACGACAACGGCGGTGGCTCGCTGACGGCCCTGCCGATCATCGAGACCAAGGAAGGTGACGTGTCGGCCTACATCCCGACCAACGTCATCTCGATCACCGACGGCCAGATCTACCTGCAGACCGACCTGTTCCGGGCGGGCGTGCGCCCCGCCGTCGACGTCGGCATCTCGGTGTCCCGCGTGGGGGGCAACGCCCAGATCAAGGCCATGAAGACCGTCGCCGGCACCCTGAAGATCGACCTGGCCCAGTTCCGGGAGCTGGAGGCCTTCGCCAGCTTCGGCTCAGAGCTCGACAAGGTCAGCCAGGCCCAGCTCGACCGCGGCTACCGCCTCACCGAGCTGCTCAAGCAGGGTCTGCGGTCGCCCATGCCGGTCGAGGAGCAGGTGGTGTCGATCTACGCCGGCACCCGTGGGTTCATCGACGACCTCCCCATCGGCGACGTGCGCCGCTTCGAGGCCGAGCTGCTCGAGGAGTTCCGTAGCCGCTACGTCGACCTGCTCGAACAGATTCGGGGTGAGAAGACGCTTCCCGACGAGGACAAGCTCAACGACGCCATCAACGGCTTCAAGGAGCGCTTCCAGCCGAGCGCGCAGACGGGTGAGGAGCGCGAGGAGGAGCAGACGGAAGAAGATGTCGTCGCCGAGACAGGAGCCCGCGAGTGAGACTCTCGGTGCCGGCCGCTCCCGCCGCCGTAGGCGGCTTCACCGGACGGCCCCTCGCCGGCCGAAGGCCGGCAGCCTTGGGGGGTAGCTCGAAGGGGGGCCTGCCCCCCTTCGAAATCTGATGGCCAGCGGCCAGGAGCGGATCCTCCGTCGACGCATTCGCAGCGTGCAGTCGACGAAGAAGATCACGCGCGCCATGGAGCTCATCGCCGCCTCACGCATCGTCAGGGCGCAGCAGCGCGTCGAGGCGGCCCGCCCCTACGCCGAGCAGATCACCGAGGTCATCCGTCAGCTGGCGGCGTCGGGTGCCGGCCTCGACCACCCGCTCCTGCAGCCTCGCGACGAGATCAACAAGGTTGCCTTCGTGGCCATCACGGCCGACCGGGGCCTGGCCGGGGCGTACAACTCCTCGATCATCCGTACCGTCGAGCGGGCGGTCGCCGAGCAACGGTCGAGAAACGTCGACTACTCGCTCGCCGTGGCCGGCAAGAAGGCCGAGTCGTACTTCCGGTGGCGGGGCTACGACCTCATGTACGCGGGCACCGGCTTCAGCGAGCAGCCGCACTACGAGAACGCCCGTGATCTCGCCGATTCGGTCATCGAGCTGTACGAGCAGGGCGAGATCGACCAGGTGCAGCTCGTCTACACCCGCTTCCTGTCGATGGGGACCCAGCGCGTCACCACGCGCCGCCTGCTGCCGATCGAAACCGGTGCCATCACCGAGCGGCGCGACGACGAGGGTCTCACGGCCGCCTACGAGTTCGAGCCTGAGCCCAACGAGATCCTCGAGCACCTCCTGCCCCGCTACGTCGAGGCGCGCGTCTTCAGCGCCATGCTCGAGGCGGCGGCGTCGGAGCAGGCCGCCCGCCAGCGGGCCATGCGTGCAGCGACCGACAACGCCGAGGAGTTGATCAAGAACCTCTCGATCGACGCCAACAAGCTGCGCCAAGCCGGCATCACCACCGAGATCATGGAGATCGTCGGCGGGGCCGAGGCCCTGCGCCAAGCCACCCATACACCCGACCACGAAGCCTTCCGCGAGATGGAGTTCCAGCAGTCATGACGGTTGTAGACAGCCAGCAGCAGCAGCAGTCCGCCGATGGGCGCCGCGACGGACGCGTCGTCTCCATCGCCGGCCCCGTGGTCGACGTCGAGTTCCCGCCGGGCGCCATCCCCGAGATCAACACCGCCGTCACCATGGAGGTGGAGCTCGAGGGCAACGAGATCGAGATCACCAGCGAGATCGCTCAGCACATCGGTGAGAACCGCGTGCGGGCCGTCGCCCTCAAGCCGACCGACGGTCTGCGCCGTGGCACGCCGGTGCACAACAGCGGTCGCCCGATCGCCGTGCCGGTCGGCCCCGGTGTGCTCGGCCACGTCTGGAACGTCATCGGCGAGCCATTGGACACCCACGGCGAGCCGGTCACCGAAGGGATCAAGGACCGCTGGGACATCCACCGGCCGCCCCCGAGGTTCGAAGATCTCCAGCCCGAGTCGGAGATGTTCGAGACGGGCATCAAGGTGATCGATCTCCTCGCCCCGTACGTGCGCGGCGGCAAGATCGGCATGTTCGGCGGTGCCGGCGTCGGTAAGACGGTCGTCATCCTGGAGATGATCAACCGGGTGGCCACCCAGCACGGCGGTGTGTCGGTGTTCGCCGGCGTGGGAGAGCGCACGCGTGAGGGCAACGACCTCTGGCTGGAGATGAAGGAGTCCGGCGTCCTCGACAAGGCGGCCTTGGTCTACGGCCAGATGGACGAGCCCCCGGGCGTGCGCCTTCGAGTCGGCCTCTCGGCGTTGACGATGGCCGAGTACTTCCGCGACGAGGAGAACCAGGACGTCCTCCTTTTCGTCGACAACATCTTCCGCTTCGTGCAGGCGGGGTCGGAGGTTTCCACGCTGCTCGGCCGCATGCCGTCGGCCGTGGGGTACCAGCCGACGCTGGCCGACGAGATGGGCGAGCTCCAGGAGCGCATCACGTCCACCAAGGGCCGTTCGATCACGTCGCTGCAGGCGGTGTACGTGCCCGCCGACGACTTCACCGACCCCGCTCCGTTCACGACGTTCACCCACCTCGACGCCACCACCGAGCTGTCCCGGCAGATCGCCTCGCTCGGGATCTATCCGGCAGTAGACCCGCTGGCGTCGAGCAGCCGCATCCTTGCTCCCGAGATCGTCGGCGAGCACCACTACACGGTCGCCCGCCGCGTGCAGGAGGTGTTGCAGCGTTATCAGGAGCTGCAGGACATCATCGCCATCCTCGGCCTCGACGAGCTCTCCGAGGAGGACAAGATCATCGTCCAGCGGGCCCGCAAGGTGCAGCGCTTCCTCTCCCAGCCGTTCTTCGTGGGCGAGCAGTTCACCGGCATCAAGGGCATCTACGTCTCGGTGCAGGAAACGGTCGAGTCCTTCGAGCAGCTCGTCAACGGCGAGCTCGACGACCTGCCCGAGCAGGCGTTCTTCATGGTCGGCAACGCCGAGAGCGCCCGCGAGAAGGCCAAGACGCTCAGCCGCGAGGACCGCGAAGAGGGCGGTTCGTAGGTCGATGGCCATGCACGTCGAGCTGGTGTCGCCCGAGCGCATCCTCTACAGCGGGGATGCCGAGATGGTCATCTGCCGCACGGTCGGCGGCGGCGACATCGCCTTCCTCGCCGAGCACGCCCCGTTCCTGGGCGCCCTCGACGACGCCATCGTGCGCATCCGCAAGACCGACGGCGAGTGGGAGAACGCCGCGGTCCACTACGGCTTCGTGCACGTGCGCGACAACAGCGTGATCTTGCTGTCGGACCTGGCCGAGCTGGAGAGCGACATCGACTTCGAGCGGGCCCGCCGGGACCGCGAGGAGCTCGAGCGCCACGCGATGGACACCGACGACGCTGCTGTGGAGGCGCGGCTGCGCCGCGTCCACGTCCGGCTGCAGGTGCAGGACCTCGCCGGCTCCCGCGGCTGACCGGACCGCCCGCCCGTAGTCTCGGCCCGTGGTCGAGGGGAACGGGAGTGCAGTCGAAACCAGCAGCGCGCTCATCCACGCCCGCGGGCTGACGAAGCGCTTCCGAGCCTCTGAACCCATCGCCCGGCGAAGCCGGGCTTCGGCCGGTCGCGGCCGATCAAGTGGGTTGCAGAGGCGAGTACGGGAGTTCACGGCGGTCGACGGCGTCGACTTCGACGTCCGACGCGGTGAGGTGTTCGGCTTCCTAGGGCCCAACGGCGCCGGCAAGAGCTCGACAATGCGGATGATCGGGTGCGTCTCGCCCGTGACAGACGGGACGCTGCGCGTCCTCGGGATGGACCCCGCCGTGGACGGATCGCGTATCCGCGCCCGCCTCGGTGTCGTCCCCCAGGAGGACACCCTCGACGTCGAGCTCACCGTCCGCGAGAACCTGCTCATCTACGGCCGCTACTTCGACCTGCCGCGCTCGGTGGTGCGCGAGCGCGCCGACCGCCTCCTCGAGTTCGTGCAGCTGGCGCACCGGGCCAACGAGCGGGTCGACCCCCTGTCGGGCGGGCTGAAGCGCCGGTTGACGATCGCTCGTGCGTTGGTGAGCGAGCCCGAGCTGCTCCTGCTCGACGAGCCGACGACGGGTTTGGATCCGCAGGCCCGGCACGCTGTCTGGGACCGGCTCTACCGGCTCAAGCAGAGCGGTGTCAGTCTCGTGCTGACCACCCACTACATGGACGAAGCTGAGCAGCTGTGCGACCGCCTCGTCGTGATGGACGACGGCAAGATCGTGGCCGAGGGCACGCCCCGCCAGCTGATCGACAGTTACTCGACGCGTGAGGTCCTCGAGCTTCGGCTGCCGGCTGCGGTCGCCGACACGGTCGGCGAACGCCTCGACGGCTCGGCGCAGCGGGTCGAGGTCCTGCCCGACCGGGTGCTGCTGTACGCGGACGACGGCGAGGCCGCGCTCGTCCGCGTCCACGACCTAGGCCTCGAGCCCGAGAGCGCCCTGGTCCGCCGCAGCACCCTCGAAGACGTGTTCCTCCATCTGACCGGCCGCACACTCGTGGACTGATGTTTCGCGCTCGCAAGCCAAGCTTGCTCGGCGAGCTCCTGCGGTGCTCCGGCCGGCACGCCTCCCGCCCGAC
>CADDZP010000050.1 GCA_902812475.1 Actinomycetota bacterium
CTCGACTTCGGCATCGCCAAGCTCCTCGCCGACGGGGCGGCCGCGGGCGGGCCCTCCACGCTCACCGACGCCGGCAGCGGCGCGCTCACGCCGGAGTTCGCCGCGCCGGAGCAGATCTCGGGCGGCTACCGGGAGGGCGACGACGAGTTCACCGCCCTCACCGGCCGCCGGCCGGTGCTGGAGTCTGCCTTCGCCGCCGTCGCCCAGGCGACGCCCGGCGTGGCGATCCGCCGGGGCGAGGCCGTCGCCGGTTTCCTGACCGGCGCAGAAGCCACGCCCGGCGTCCCCCACGTCGCCGCGGTGCGCACCGAAGCGGGCGAGGACATCGCCGCAGACGTCGTGATCGACGCCACCGGGCGCCGTTCCGCCCTGCCGAGGCTCCTCACCGACATCGGTGCTCGACCGCCGGTTGAAGAGCTCGAGGACAGCGGCTTCATCTACTACGGCCGGCACTTCCAGTCGTCCGACGGCTCCACGCCGTTCGCCTTCGGCCCGTTGCTGATGCCCTACGGCACGATCTCGACCCTCACCCTTCCTGCCGACAACGGCACGTGGGGAATCGGCGTCATCGCCAGCGCCAAGGACGCAGCGCTGCGCGCCCTGCGCGACGTCGAGCGCTGGACGGCGGTGGTGAAGAGCTTCCCGCTGGTCGCCCACTGGCTCGACGGCGAGCCCCTCGACGACGACGTCAAGGTGATGGCCAAGATCGAGGACCGCCACCGCCGCTTCGTCGTGGACGACATCGCCGTGGCGACCGGCGTGCTCGCCGTGGGCGACTCGTGGGCCTGCACCAACCCTTCGCTCGGGCGGGGCATGGCCATCGGCCTCGTCCACGCGCTGGCCCTGCGCGACCAGCTGCGCGAGGGCCCGCTCGACGACCCGGCCAAGCTGGCCCTGGCGTGGGACGAGCGCACGCTTTCGACCGTCGAGCCGTACTACCGGTCGACGCTGGAGTTCGACCGCCACCGCCTGGCCGAGATCGAGGCGCTGACTGAAGGCCGGCCCTACGAGACCGACGATCCGGGCTGGGAGATGACCAACGCCCTCCAGCACGCCGCTCCCCAGGACCCCGACGTCTTCCGGGCCCTGGTCCGCCTCATCGGCGTGCTGGCGACGGCTGACGAGGTGTTCGCGGAGCCCGGGATCTTCGAGCGCGTCGTCGAGCTCGGATCCGGGTGGCGGGACGCCGATCCGCTTCCGGGACCGAATCGGGAACAGTTGTTGTCGATCGTCGCTTAGAAGGGGAGAGCCGCTGATGCGAGTAGACGTCGACGGGGTCGGCATCGAGTTCGGCGTGACCGGCGCGGGACGGCCTGTGGTCCTGCTCCACGGCTTCCCCGACTCGGGTCGCCTCTGGCGCAACCAGGTGCCCGCACTGGCGGGCGCCGGTTTGCAGGTGATCGTCCCCGACCTGCGCGGCTACGGCGATTCCGACAAGCCGGCCGAGGTCGACGCCTATGCCCTGCCGTTCCTGGCCGGCGACGTCCTCGCCGTGCTCGACCACCTGGGAATCGAGCGGGCCCACGTCGTGGGTCACGACTGGGGTGCGGCACTGGCGTGGGGGATCGCCTCGCTGGCGCCCGACCGCGTCGACCACCTCGTCGCCCTGTCCGTCGGCCACCCGGCCGCGTTCGCCGGCGCCGGGCTCGCGCAGCGCGAGAAGTCCTGGTACATGCTCCTGTTCCAGTTCCGCGACATCGCCGAGCGGTGGCTGTCCAACGACGACTGGGCCAACTTCCGAGCGTGGGCACAGCACCCGGATGCCGACGCCCTGATCGCCGACCTCGAGAAGGCGGGCGCGCTCACACCCGGGCTCAACTACTACCGGGCCAACATTCCGCCCGAGAGCTTCATCGGACCGCCGCTCGAGCTGCCGCCGGTGCAGGCTCCGGCCATGGGCGTGTGGAGCTCGGGCGACATCGCCCTCCTCGAGTCCCAGATGACGGGCTCGTCGGCGTTCGTGACCGGCCCGTGGCGCTACGAGCGCATCGACGGCGCCGGCCACTGGATGCAACTCGAGGCGCCCGACCGCGTCAACGAGCTGTTGGTGGACTTCCTGCCGAGCTGAGCTCACGCGCCCGCCGGGACGTCATCAGCGATCACCAGTCAATGGCGGACGTCCGCTGAATCGGATATTTCGGACAACCTCTTCCCGTACGGGACAGGGGCCGCGATACTCGGCGGGCCCGCGTGCCGATAGGAAGTTGTGATGCGCCACTCAGTCCGCCGCCGAGCGTTGCTCGTTTCCCTGGTCGCAGCCGTTGCAACCGTGACGTTGCTGGCCGTGCCCCAGGCGGGCGCCGGCGCCCAGCAGCCTCTCGACAAGCCCCACAAGAAGGTGTGCCACGCCAGCGCCAAACAGGCCGAGTGCCACGCCGAGGTCGTCACGAAGTCTGACGGCGTCACCCCTGACGCCAGCACGACCCGCCCATCGGGCGCCTACGGCCCCACCGAGCTGAAGTCGGCCTATGCGCTTCCGGGCGGGACCGCCGGGTCGGGCAAGACCGTCGCTGTCGTCGACGCCTACGACAACCCCAACGCCGAGTCCGACCTCACCGCCTACCGCAACAGCTTCGGCCTGTCCGCCTGCACCACGGCCAACGGCTGCTTCCGCAAGGTGAACCAGAGCGGTGCCGCCAGCCCGCTGCCGAGCGGCGACCTGGGTTGGGGCCAGGAGATCGACCTCGACCTCCAGTCGGCGTCGGCGACCTGCCCGGCCTGCAAGCTCCTGCTGGTCGAGGCGAGCTCCACGTCCTATGACGACCTTGGAGTGGCCGAGGACACGGCAGCCCGTCTCGGTGCGTCGGCCATCTCCAACAGCTGGGGCGGCAACGAGTTCAACGGCGTACTCAACTACGACTCGCACTTCAACCACCCGGGCGTGGCCATCACCGCCAGCACCGGCGACGACGGCTACCAGAACCCGCCGCAGTACCCATCGACGTCGCAGCACGTGACCGGCGTCGGCGGCACGTCGCTCACCCGAAGCAGCAGCACTCGGGGCTGGGCCGAGACGGCCTGGAGCGGCGCCGGCAGCGGGTGCTCGAGATACGTCGCCAAGCCCACGTGGCAGAAGGACACCGGCTGCGCAAACCGCACGGTGTCCGACGTCTCCGCTGTGGCCGACCCCAGCACCGGCTTCGCCGTCTACGACTCCTATGGTTCGAGTGGCGGGGCCAACTGGTATCAGTTCGGGGGGACGAGCCTCGCCTCGCCCATCATCGCCGCCAGCTTCGTCATGGGCGGTGCAACGGCGCCGTCGTACCCCTACGCCCACACTTCCAATTTGAACGACGTCGTGTCGGGCAGCAGCGGCTCGTGTGGTACCTACGTCTGCAACGCCGTATCGGGGTACGACGGTCCGACCGGACTGGGAACACCGAAGGGCCTCGGTGCCTTCGGCGCCGTCGCCACAACGACGACTACAACGTCGGCGACCACGACCACCAAGCCGCCGGCGACGACGACCACCACCACGGCGGCGACGACGACCACCACCACGGCGGCGACGACCACGACCACCAAGCCGCCCGCCACGACCACGACCACGAAGCCGCCGGTCACGACGACCACCACCCGGCCGCCCACCACGACGACCACCGTCCCAGGAACACCGCCCTCGGCGCCCCAGAGCGCACATGTGACCAGTCAGGCGGGCGGGATCACCGTCTGCTGGTCGGCCCCTGCCAGCGTTGGGAGCGGTCCGATCCTCTCCTACAAGATCTACCGGGGCGACTGGGGGGCCGAGACCTACCTCGCCACCGTCTCGGGGTCCACGCTCTGTTTCCAGGACACGTCGGTACCGATGTGGACCTACTACTACTACCGGGTCACCGCCGTGAACGCCGCCGGTGAGGGGCCGCCGTCCAACAACACCGGCGCCCTCCGCAACGCCTAGAACGGAGACCAGGAGGGGGCCGGACGCGCCGGGGGTCGGGCGTGCGGCCATCGACGGCGCCGGCCACTGGATGCAGCTCGAGGCGTCGGACCGCGTCAAGGAGCTGTTGGTGGACCGACCGCGCCGCCGCCAGCGGCTCGTCGCGGTGTTATCGGCCACCTGACCGATTTGGCGTGACCTCTTCCGGTGAGGGCGGTTGCCGCCCCTAGAATGCCTGTTCGTTCTCGCCGACCCGTGAAATCCGTCCGGGCGGTCGGGGATTGTCACGTGGGAGGACACATGAAGCTCATCGGTCGCTCGCTCGCAGGCGCGCGTCTGGCGGTCGCCGCCCTGGCCGCCGCCCTTGTCTGCCTGGTGCTGGCGACAATCGGCGCCAGCCCGGCTGCCACCAGTGGCGCTGCTTCCCGGGACGCCAACGGCGAGGCCGAGACCCAGCTCTGCACGGGCTGCAAGCCACCGCTCGTCTACGACGGCAGCCGGGTGATGGGCACCGCCACCCGCGCCGGCGAGATCACGATCACGCCGATCTTCTGGGGTGCCTCCAACGCCTTCCCGGGCAACTACAAGGCGCTGATCGACCGCTACATCAACGACATCGCCGTCGCCAGCGGCCACACCGACAACGTGTACTCCGTCAACACCGAGTACTACGAGCGCGTCAACGGCGCCACCCGGAAGATCCAGTACGTCTTCCACAACGGCGGCGAGAAGGACGACCTCAACGCCTTCCCCGGCAACGGGTGCGCCGTCGACGACGGCTTCACGCGCTGCATCTCGGACGCGCAGCTGCGCGCCCAGCTCAACACGTTCACATCCGCCAGGGGCCTGCCCGCCGACCGCGCCCACTTGTACCCGGTGTTCCTGCCGCCGAACGTGGAGACGGCCCAAGGCGGCCAGACCTCGAACGGCGGCTTCTGCGGATACCACAGCGCCTACCAGCCGACCTCGACCCGGCTCATCCTCTACGGCAACGAGCCGTTCCCCCCTGACGACGGCTGCGGCCAGGGCCAGAGCCCGAACGGCAATCCGTCGGCCGACTCGGCCATCGACACCCTGAGCCACGAGATCAACGAGTCGATCACCGACCCGGTCGGGGGCTGGGCCGACCAGGCGGACCCGGCCAACGAGAACGCCGACGAGTGCGCGTCTGCCTACGGCGACCCGATCGACTCCGTCGACCCCGACAACCCGCAGACGACGCAGTACAACCAGGTGATCAACAACAACCCGTACTACACGCAGGAGGCGTTCTCGAACACCGACTTCGCGGCCGGCTCGCTGCGCGGCTGCGTGCAGCGTGAGGACGACGCCGGCGCCTCGATCGCCCAGGCCGCAGCTCCGGGCTCGACCGCACCTGCGGCTACGGCGGCGGCGGCCAAGCCGGCCAACGACATCGCCCTCGACGCCAACGACTACACCCTGGCCGCCGACGGCGTGAGCACCACCCAGGTCACCGTGGACGTCGACGACAACGCCGGCAACCCGGTGGCGGGCGACCACGTCCACTTCAAGATCGCGTCGGACACGCCCGGCCAGCCGTGCGGCAAGCTGTCCGCCCTCAACGGCTTCACCGACGCCGACGGCCACCTCGAGGTCACGTACACGGCGTCGAAGGGCAACGCCTCCTGTGACGTCATCGGCATCGAGGCCAAGACCGGCCAGTCGGGCGACGTCAGCATCGACCAGGGCACCGAGGACGCCAACACGCCCACGGTGACGAGCACGGCGCCGTCGGCCGTCCGGGAGGGCACGCCGGTGACGTTCACGACCACGTGGACGAACCCGTCGGCCGAGGTGCTGCACAACTCGCGCCTCGACGTCGTCCTCTACGGCGACGACACGGCAGCGACCGGTCTCACCGCCAGCCAGGTGCACCTCTCCTACGCCGACGAGAGCACCGGCGGCCAGTTCAGGTCTGTGCCGCTTTCCTTCGACACGATCGACGACGGGGAGATCGACGGCTACCTGGCGCCGCTGACCGGGTTCGACTTCCCGGCCAACCACAGCCGCACGACGACGTTCCGTCTCTTGATCGACAAGGGGGCGCCGACGTCTGCGCAGACGCTCGTGCCGCTCACCGCCGAGTTCGACTTCGACCGCGTCGTCCCGGCCACGGGCTTCACGTCCACGCTGGCTGATGCCGAGCCGGACATCTGGGTGGCGCCTGCGCCGGCGGCGTGCACGAGCACGGTCACGGGCAACGTGGGCGCGACGACCGTGCCCGCGGGCCAGACGGTCTGCTTCAACGGGGCCAACGTCAACGGTCCGTTGACGGTGCAGCCCGGTGGCGGTGCGACGCTGACCAACACCAGGGTTGCGGGCGCCGTCGACGCCGAGTCGCCCACCAGCTTCACGATGTGCGGCTCGACGGCGAGCACCGACGTCACCGTTCGCAACTCGTCGGGGTTCGTGCTGCTCGGCGATCCCGGCGACGACGGGTGCGCGGCCAACGTCATCGGCCGCTCGCTCAACCTGAGCGGGAACCACGGCGACGCTGAGCTCGTCGGGAACCGCGTCGGTGGCTCCGTGGCGGTCGATTCGACCACCGGCCACGGTCCCTTCGCCGATGACAGCGCGGCCGAGCTCGAGTCGAACGTCGTGCAGGGCAACCTGGAGTGCAGCGGCAACTCACCGGCGCCGACCGACGACCACCATCCGAACACGGTGGGCGGCGCCCGGCTCGGCCAGTGCGCCACCGCCGGATTCTGAGCTGACGGAGGGGTAGCCGTGCTTCCGAGGTGCGGCTACCCGTCAGCGCTGGCGAACTGGCCCGGCTTTAAGGCCGCTCGTGCCTTGGCCGCTCGATACAGGTCATCGTCCAGACAAACGGTGGTCCGCACATGACCATCTTGGCATCACCCTGAGGCATCAAGATTCGGGGACAGCATTCCGGCGCCGTGGTCAGGCGAGTTCGATGCGACAGTCGACGCCAGGTGCGCCAGCGAGACGCCGGTCGCGTGTGAGGAGTGTGGCGTCGAGGCCCTCGGCGAGCGCCACGTACAGCGCGTCGTAGCTCCGCACGTTGTGACGGAGCTCCCATGCCCGCGACAGCAGGGGACGGTGGGAATAGCGCTCGCCGGGCCACGAGCGCAGGTCGTCGACGGCCTGCGACGCGGCGGTCACGTCGAGATCGCCGCTGCGGTGATGGGTCTGGATCGCCGACAGCACCTCGGCGTCGAGGACATGAGGCGCAGCGGCATCGCTGTCGGCGCCGAGCCGCGCCCGAAGCGATTCAGCATCGGGCGTACCGGCGACGACCTCGAAGAGCACGCTGGCGTCAACCACCAGCATCGGGCCACTCGCCGCGCAGCTCGTCGAGGGTGTCCAGTACCTCGGACGTGGTGATCGTTGACGTGCGCCGACGGGTGCGCTCGAGCCATTCCTGCATCGAGGGGCGGCTGGCGAGGCGGGCTGCCTCGCGCCGTAGCAGTTCGGGCACGGTGAGCCCCGCCTCCGCAGCGCGTCGCGTCAGGGCCGCGTACACATCGTCGTCGATGTCGCGTATCTGCACGGTCTTAGGCACATACGCATCATGTCATGCGACCACGCATGATAAAAGTCGGTCAGCGGTCGACGGCTGCTGGGGTGATGCCCGACGACGACGGCAGGCCGCGGACCAGGTTGTTGAGGACGTGGCCGACGTGGTGGGCCTGGCGCTCGGCCGCCACGAGCAGGGCGCTGGAGTCGGTGAGGTCGATGCGGTCGGAGCGCTGACGGAGTAGAGCGAGGGCGCTCTCGATGGCGCCGACCGCGCTGAGCAGGCTGTGGGCGGTGACGCTGATGGCGGACCCTGGATCCTCGGGGCTGAGCGCGCCCGGGGCGTGGATCCCCTCGAGGAGGGCGTCGAGGTCGAGGGGCCGGTAGTCGGGCGGGTCGACGGGGAGCAGCTGCGGCGGGGCCAGGACGAAGCCCTGGCCCCGGTGGATGCCGGCCAGGCGCAGGGCCCGTACCTCGCCGTCGGTCTCGACGCCCTCGGCGACGACCGTGGCGCCGACCTCGCCGGCGAAGATGGCGAGGGCCATGGCCAACGCCCGCCGCGCCGGGTCGACGTCGACGCCGCGGGTGAGAGACCGGTCCATCTTGATGATGTCGGGGTGCAGGCTGAGGATGTGGCGGAAGCTGGCCCAGCCGGCGCCGGCGTCGTCGACGGCCAGGCGCACGCCCTTGGCGCGGAGAGCCTCGATGACCTGTTGGGCCTGGGCGTAGTCGGGGATGCGGGCGTGTTCGGTGATCTCGATGACGAGTCGGCGGTGCGGCACGTCGGCGGCCTCGAGCACGGCCTGCAGGGCGCGGTCGCAGATCGTCGACGCGCTGAGATTGAGAGCGAGGTAGCCGCTCGGCAGGCGATGGAAGTCGGCGAGGGCGGCTTCGACGATCGCCAGGTCGAGGGGAGCCGACAAGCCCAGCTCCTCGGTCATGCGGAAGCGGTGCTCGGTGGGCGCCCCGTCGTCGAAGCGGCACAGGGCCTCGACGCCGGCGACGTCGCCGGTGTCCAGGTGGACGATCGGCTGGTAGACGAGGTGGAACCCCCGGGTTTCGACCACGGCCTCGACTGCCTCGCGCTCCCGGGCGCGTCGCGCCTCCATCGGTTGGCGGGGTTCCCTACTTGGTGTCACGGCAAACTCACGAGAGAGCTTTGTAGAAAAGGTTCAGTTCCGACCACCCAGTGTCGCAGTAATCGGTTCGTACGTTGAACGAGCCGCTCTCGTTGCGGGCGCGGGGACGGGTCGGCAACCGGTGGCCGTCGCCTTGGTGGTCGGCTTGGTTGTCGCCGGCGACACCGTCTTCGCCGACCTCCCGCCTCAACACGCACCCAAAAAAAAGGCAACCAAGGTCGCCGTCAGGATGTAAACAGTGACGGGGGAACCAGGGGAGGAGAATTCGATGGGACTGCGGCGCACGTTCACCAGGATGGCGGCGTTGGCGGGGCTGATGGCGTTTGCGGTGTTCGCGCTGCCATCGCCGGCAGCCTACGCAGCCACGATCTCGGTGTCACCGGGCCAGTCGATCCAGGCCGCGGTCAACCGAGCCCAGCCCGGCGACACCGTGCACGTCAACGCCGGCACGTACCACGAGAGCGTCGAGGTCACCAAGAGCCTCAACATCATCGGCGACGGCCAGGGGGCGACGATCGTGGTGCCGCCGTCGTCGCCGCCGACGAGGGAGTCGGCGGTGTGCTTCGACCCGTCGTCGCCGTCGAACTTCGACGGCTTCTGCATCCACGGCAGCTTCGACAGCCAGGGCAACCTGACGGCGCCGGTTGGCGCCGTTCACGTCAGCGGCTTCACCGTCAAGAACTTCAACGGCACCGGCGTGGTGTTCTTCGGCGCCTCGTCGCCACACGTCGACCACGACACGTTCCTCAACAACAGCGAGTACGGGACGGCGGCCTTCGTGTCGAGCAACGACATCTTCGACAGCAACATCGCCAACAAGAACGGCGAGGCCGGGATCTACGTCGGCGACTCGCCCCAGGCCAACGCCCAGGTCACCAACAACCAGACCATGAACAACGACAACTTCGGCATCTTCGTGCGTGACTCCAGCGGACAGCCGACGGCGCCGGGCCGGGTCGCCAACAACTCGACGCGAGGCAACTGCGCCGGCTTGCTGTTCCTCAACACGGGTGCCAATCCGGCCAACTGGGTGGCGTCGGGGAACGTGGCCAACGCCAACGACGGCGTGTGCGAAGGAGACGAGGGGCCGTCGGCCGGTGGCATCGGCATCGGCGTGGCCGGGGTCAACTTCGTGAACGTCCACGACAACCTCGTGCAGAACAACGTGCCGTCGGCGTCGGTGGGCACCACGGGCGGCGTGGTGGTCATCGAGGGCGCCAGCCACACCACCGTCACCCGCAACGACATCCACCGCAACGTCCACGACATCTTCTGGGACCGCAGCGGCACGGCGAACTCGTTCAGCGGCAACTCCTGTGGCAGCTCCGTGCCGGCGGGGCTGTGCTAGGTCAAATGGCCGATATCGCCGGGCAAGCCTGGATTCGGCTCACCAGAGGCGCAAGAATCTGACGACCGGCCGGGCAGGCATACCGCCGGGAAAGGCGAGAGACCGAGACATGCGGTACGGGGGTTTCAGCGCGGGGGGACGTCTGGCGCGGCTGACGGTCTTCGCCGCCGTCGTCACGGGCATCGTCGTGGGCGCAGGCATGCCCGCCGGTGCCGTCGACACCACGCCGCCCACGCTCGTGTCGTTCGCCCGCAACAGCGCCACGCCGATGAGCCCGGGCCAGAACTTGTCACTGTCGTGGAGCGCCAGCGACGCGTCGGGCGTCTCGTCCGTGACGTTCCATTACACGGACATCCTCGGCAACGACAAAGCGTTCACCGGGTCGGGGTCCAGCGGCACGCTCACGTCGACCGTCCTGACGTCGTGGGTGCCGGGGACATACCGGCTGGACGAGATCGACGTCGTCGACGCCGCAGCCAACAAGGCCAAGTACATCGCCGGAACGACGTCGTTCAACCTCGACACGGCGGACTTCACCGTCAACGGAGCGCCCCCGCAGAAGCCGACCATCCGCGGCGTGCTCGACCGCACGCAGCTGCCGGCGGCGGCGTGGCAGCCGGTCGTCAACGGGTACGTGCTGCGGGCCAACTGGGCGGACCTTCAGACGACCCAGGGCGGGGCCATCACTGCCAACAACGCCATCGACCAGGCCATCGCCCAGCTGCGCATCCTGAACGCCCAGAACCGCGGTGTGCACGCGCCGATGCGGCTGAAGCTGCGGGTGCTGGCCGGCGACAGCGCACCCGACTGGGCCAAGAACGTCGGCGGGCCGCCGGTGTCCGTGCAGGACGCCCAGAACGCCTCGACGTACGACACGGTCGGCCGCTTCTGGACGCCCGCCTTCGGCGCCGCCTACCAGGACTTCATGACCAAGCTCGCCGCTCGTTACGACGGCGTGCCCGAGGTTCGTGACGTCGTCGTCTCGCGCTGCACGCTGACGACGGCCGAGCCGTTCATCCGCATGATGAACGACACCACGACCGTCGCCAACCTGCGGGCGGCCGGCTTCACCGTTGCTGCCGACCACACGTGTCACCAGGAGCAGGTCGACGTGCACAAGGCGGTGTGGCTGCACACGACGAGCAGCGTGGCCTTCACGCCCTATCAGCAGATCACGCCGACGACGACGAGCCTCGACGAGACCTGGACCGAGACGATGATCGGCTACTGCCGGTCCCAGCTCGGCAACCGCTGCGTCCTCGAGAGCAACTCCATCAAGGACCCGTCCCAGCCGCGGGGCTCGTTCTACCCGCAGATGTACGCCAAGATCGCCTCGATGGGCCCGCCCATCGCCTACCAGACGGCCTCGCCCAACAACGGCCTCGGCAGCCTGTGCAACACGTTGGGCTGGGCGGTGTCGCAGCGGACGGGCGCGGTGGAGCTTCCGCAGTCGTACGTCCGGGACGGGCTGTCGACCCCCGCCGGGATGGCGTCGTACGACAGGGCGCTGGAGGCCGACAGCAACACTGACACCAGCGCGCCAACCGTGCCGGGGTCGTTCCGGGGAACGGTCAGCGGCGCCACGGTCTCGTTGTCGTGGGCCAACTCGTCGGACACCGGCTACGGCGTCGCCTGCTACTCGATCTCGAAGAACGGCGTGTTCCAGGCGACGACCATGAACACGACGTGGACGGACGCGACGGCGACGCTGACGGGGCCGGCGACGTACTCGCTCGTCGCGCTGGACGGTGCCGGAAACAAGAGCGGGGCGGCATCGACGACGGTCTCGCCGCCGGCTACGACCACGACCACCAGGCCGCCGCCGACGACGGTCGCCACCACAACCACTTCGACCACCAGGCCGCCGCCGACGACGGTCGCCACCACAACCACTTCGACCACTCGGCCGCCGACGACGACGACGGTGAAGGCCACAGCGCCGTCGGCGCCGCAGGGCTTGACCGTGACGAACCAGTGCACGGGCGCCCTGCTCAAGTGGGCGGCGCCCGCGAGCAACGGCGGCGCGGCCATCACCGCCTACAAGATCTACCGAGGCGGCTGGGGAGCGGAGACCTACCTGGCCACCGTCAACGGGTCGGCGCTCTCGTACAACGACACCACCGGCGGTGCGTACACGTACAACTACTACCGAGTGACCGCCGTCAACGCCGGCGGCATCGAAGGCCCACCCTCATCGAACGTCGGCGGCTACAAGACCTGCTGAGGACTCCGTCGCCGGCCGTCGCTGGCCGTCGCCCGCGTCCCGCCGACGATCAAACCTCTCCGATCCCGCTCGCGTGAGCCGTTTGTGCCGGTTCTCCGCAGAGAATTACGCGATTGGAGAGGTGTGATCGGCCGATCGACGCGGCGATGAACCAGTCCCTCCTTGTCCACGGCGTCGCCGGCGTCGCCGTCATCGTGTTGGCCGTCGCCCTGTGGCAGGTGCTCGCCGCGTCCCGCCAACGTGCAGTGATGGTCGCCGCCGCAATTGGCGCCGGCCTTGCCTCGCTCGTCCAGCTCCTGTTCGTCTTCCGCATCGAGCACCACATCGAACACGGCATCGGCGTCCGCCAGACCGACCTCCTCTTCGACAACCTCAACCACGTCTTGGCGGCCAAACTCGTGCTCCTGGCGATCGCCGTGGCGGCGGCCTCTCTGCTGACCATTCCCCGAACGAAGGTGCTCGCCTACGCGTTTGTGGCAGTGCTCGCAGTTGCCGCAGTCGCGACCCTGACGCGAGTCCCCAACGCCCAGGCACTTCTCTCGTTGACCCGCCGCTGACCCGTAGGCTGTTGCATCTCGGGGGTGTAGCTCAGCGGTCAGAGCTGCGGTCTTTTAAATCGCGAGTCGAGGGTTCGACTCCCTCCACCCCCACTTAGTCGGCGTCAGGGAAGCCGAAGATCCGCCAGCTGCGCTGAAGCGTAAGCGTCCGGCGGCGGTGACAATTGGCGCAGCGAACTTCGCACTTCTCGATCTCGCGAAGGATCGCGTTCCAGTCGCTGTGGTTCCGCACGAGCCACGAAATGTTGGCGACCTTGTCTCGCTGATGGTCGAATTCGAGTACCGCGAGGTCGGTCTCCCCACAGTCCACGCACGGGTGCTCGAGGAAGTACTGACGGATCCGCTGGTAGCGCTCATTAGCGATGCGTCTGGCGCGCGCGTGGATCTGCGCGTTGTGTCGCACCTTGTTGATCTGGTGATGCGCAGCGTTGCACAGGCGGCAGTTCCATTGTCGACCGTCGCGACTTTTTGAGCGGCGGTTGAACTCCTCCAGCGGCTTCCACTCCTTGCACGTGGAGCATTGCTTCTTCCCAACATCGGACGCGTCCATTGCTGTCCCTCGATTGGGTGGCGTGGAGACAGGCTGGATCCTGTGAACGAAGACGCCCGGTCGATCGCTGATGCTAGCACACGCGCCGAACGTATGTTTGGATCAGGCGAGTTGACGACTCAGTCCTCGGTTTGGCCGTCGATTTGTTCTCTGAGGATGTCGGCTTGGCCGGCGTGGCGGGCGGTCTCTTCGATCATGTGGGTCAGGATGCGGCGCAGGGAGTCCCGCTCAGGTTCCTCGCCGGGATTGGAGCGGGCCGCTGTCGTCGAGAGGTCGGATGTCGAGCGCACGATGTCGTCGTGCTGTGCGCAGGCGGCCCGGTAGGCGGCGACCACCTCCTCTCTCGTGACGTCGGCGGCAACGTCCATCGACATGTTCGGCTCGATGTCCTCGCCGAGGAGGACCAGCCGGAACCAGTGCTGCTCGACGCCGGTGAGGTGCTGGACAATGCCGAGCAGGTTCGTACCGGAAGGCACGCCGGGCGCGCGCTGCTGGTCGTCGGTGAGTCCCTCCGACGCCCGGACAACGGCGTCACGGTTCTTGTTGAGGTAGTGGAGGAGCACGTCCCGCTCGGAGCGCACGAGATCGGGCATGGCTGCGAACGTTACGGCCCAGGCGTGGGAGACTGGCGGCCATGTTCGACGTCGATCAACTGATCACCGACTGTCAGAGCGCCGTCAGGGAAACAGAGCCGCATCGGGCCGTCCGCGAGGTGCTCGAACGGGCAACGGCCGACGCCACAGCCGTGGGCGACGCGCTGCGCCCGACCCGCGGCGGTGCCGAGATCCTTTACTCGTCGCCGGACGTCACGGTGATCCACTTCGTGTGGGCGCCGCACATGAACCTCTTCCCGCATGACCACCGGATGTGGGCGGCCATCGCCCTCTACAACGGCCAAGAGGACAACGTGTTCTTCCGTCGCAGGCCCGACGAGCCGCGTGCCCTCACCGAGTCCGGGGGCAAGGAGGTGCGCGCCGGAGACGTGGTCGTGCTCGGCAAGGACGTGATCCATGCCGTCGCCAATCCCCTGGACCGGCTCACCGCGGCCATCCACGTCTACGGCGGCGACTATCTGGACGAGCCACGCAGCCAGTGGGGCCCGGGCCCGATGGAGGAACGGCCCTTCGACTTCGAAGCCGTGCGGGCGCAGTTCGCAGAGGCCAACGCCAAGGCAGGTCTGACCGCATGAGCGGGATACCGCACCGGCCGTTCGGACGCACCGGCCACGACAGCAGCCGGGTCATCCTCGGCGCCGCCGCGTTCTGGTCGATGTCGTCCGAGAAGACGGCGTCGTTCCTCGACGACGCGCTCGCGGCGGGCGTGAACCACATCGACGTGGCCGCGTCCTACGGCGACGCCGAGCTGCGCCTGGCGCCATGGCTGGCCTCCCACCGCGACGACGTGTTCGTCGCGACCAAGACGGGCGACCGCGACGGCGACGGAGCGCGGCGGAGCCTCGAGCGTTCGCTCGAGCGCATGGGTGTGGACCACGTCGATCTCATCCAGCTCCACAACCTCGTCGAGGACCACGAGTGGGACGTCGCCTTTCGGCCCGACGGTGCCGTCGCCGCGCTGGCCGAGGCGCGCGACGAGGGCCTGACCCGCTTCATCGGCGTGACCGGCCACGGT
>CADDZP010000051.1 GCA_902812475.1 Actinomycetota bacterium
CCGTCGGGCAGCGGCCGCAGCTGCCCGCGAGTCCACAGCCACGCCCGGGTCGTGGCCGGCGCGATCAGGTCGTCGCCCAGCCCGAGCTCGCGGCACAGGTCGACCGCCCACGGCATGCGCCCGAGGAAGGTGTCCGGGCCGACGTCGAGGGCGCAGCCGTCGAGCGACTCGGTGCGGACCTTGCCGCCGACGCGCTCGCTGCTCTCCAGCACAGTCACGTCCACGCCGGCCTGCTGCAGGTACCAGGCCGTGGCAAGGCCGGCGATGCCCGCTCCGACCACGACGACCCGGCGACTCGCTTCAGGCATGGTCGAGCACGGCGGCCGCCACCGCTTGGCACAGGCGGGGGTCGTCGTTCAGGGATTCGGTGCGGGCGAAGTGCAGGCCGAGATGCGCGGCCCACGTCGCCGCTTCGACGTCGAGGTCGTAGAGGATCTCGAGGTGGTCGGACGTAAAGCCGGCCGGACACACGAGCACGCCGTCGACGTCGTCGAGCACGGCCAGCTCGTCGAGCACTTCGAGGATGTCGGGCCCGATCCACGGCTCGGGCGTCCGTCCCGCGCTCTGCCACGCCACGCGCCACCGCTCGACGCCGGCGCGCGCCGCCACCGCCTCCGCCGTCCACCGGAGCTGCTCGGGATAGGGGTCGCCTTCGTCGACGATGCGCGCCGGGAGACTGTGGGCCGTGAACACGACCTCCGTGCGAGCCGGCAGCTGCGCCAGTGCCTTCTCGACGCGCTCGGCCAGCGCATCGAGGTACGGCGCGGCGTCGTACCACGACGGCACCATCGTGAACACCAGTCGATCGCCCGCTGCCGCCCGGGCCCGCTCCTCGTACTCGCCGATGCTGAGGCGGGAGTAGTGGGGCGCCAACACCACGCCGACGGCGCGGCGCAGGCCGCGGTCGACGACACGCGACACGGCGTGCTCGATGAACGGCGGGGCGTGCTTCATCGCGAGCTCGACGGTGAACCGGTCGCCGAGAGCGGCCGCGACGCAGCGGGCCTGGGCCCGCGTGCGCTCGAGCAACGGCGACGTGCCGCCGATGGCGTCGTAGCGGCGCTGCAGGTCGTCCAGCTGCTCGGCCGTGGGCGGCCGGCCGCGTCGCACGTGCGTGTAATAGGCCTCGACGTCGGCCGGCGTGGCGGGCGTCCCGTAGGCCATGACCAACACGGCGACGTCAGCCAAGGGCGTGCACCAGGTCGACGATGCGCCGCAGGACCTGGGGGTCGGTCTCGGGCAGCACGCCGTGGCCCAGGTTGAAGATGTGGCCGGGGCGGCGGGCGTTGCGGTCGAGGATGTCCCGCACCTTCGCTTCGACCGCCGTCCACGGCGACAGGCACACGGCCGGGTCGAGGTTCCCCTGCACGGCCACGCCCGCGCCCAGGCGCTCACGGGCCACGTCGATCGGCACCCGCCAGTCGACACCCACGACGTCGGCGCCGGCGTCGGCCATCAACGGCAACAACTCGCCGGTGTTCACGCCGAAATGGATGCTGGGCACCCCGAGGTCGGCCAGGCCGTCGAAGACCTCGGCGCTGGCCGGCAGCACGTAACGCTGGTAGTCGTCCGGGCCCAGGGCGCCCGCCCAGCTGTCGAACAACTGCACGGCCGACGCGCCGGCCTCGACCTGGACTCGCAGGAATGCGCTGGTGATGTCGGCCAACGCCGACAGGAGCTCCGTCCACGTGTCGGGCTCGCCGTACATGAGCGCCTTGGTGCGGGCGTAGGTGCGCGACGGCCCACCCTCGACCAGGTAGCTGGCGAGGGTGAACGGCGCCCCCGCGAATCCGATCAGCGGCACGTGCAGCTCGCCGAGGAGGATGCGGACGGTCTCGGCGACATACGGCACGTCGCCCGGCTCGAGCGGCCTCAGCCGGTCGAGGTCGGCTGCGGTGCGGAACGGGGGGTTGATGACGGGGCCGACGCCGGCCTTGAGCTCGACGTCGACGCCGATGGCCTTCAGGGGCACGACGATGTCGGAGAAGAAGATGGCGGCGTCGACACCCAGGCGGCGAACGGGTTGCATGGTGACCTCGGCCGCCAGCTCCGGCGTGCAGATGATGTCGAACATGCCGTGCTTCTCGCGCAGGGCCCGGTACTCGGGGAGCGATCGCCCGGCCTGGCGCATGAACCACACGGGCACCCGGTCGGCGGGACGGTTGCGGCACGCCAACAGGAACGGCGAGTCGGCGGGGGATGTCACCGACCGGCGACGCTACCGGCCACCCCCACTCTCGCTTCTTGGCGCAGATATGTGCGGCATCCGCACATATCTGCGCCAAGAAGCGAGAAGGTGCGGGCCGCGGCGGCGACGCTCGGGCGTGGGCCTCGGGCGTGGGCCTCAGGCGTGGGCCTCAGGCGTGGGCCTCAGGCGTGGGCCTCAGGCGTGGGCGTCAGGCGGCGGGGCGCTTGAGGGAACGGGCCCGGTCGTGGACCTCTTCCATGAACGCCTCGCCCCGCTCGGTGTCGCGCAGGACGTTCAACTGCGTGGCGGGGCGGGCGATCATCCACGAGTGACCGCCGACGATCCACCAGACCTCGCGGCCCATGAGCTCGGCGAACTCCCTGCCGGTCGCCGGTGGCACCAGGCGGTCGAAGCGCCCATGCATGGGGAGGATCGGGATCTCCCCGGCGGCGCCCACGGCGGTGGCCATGGCCGTGTAGTCACAGGCGAGCAGCATGGCGCCGACGGGAAGGGTGTTGGCCAGCGCGCGGGTGTTGAGCCTGATGTCGGGGGCGGCCGTCGCCACCAGGCTCGTGATACGCGAGACGGCGAGGTCGGGCGCATCGGCGGCGAAGGCGACGATGAAGTCGAGCGCCGTGCCCAGGTCGGGAACGAAAGGACGGAGCAGGCGCGTGAACAGCCCCTTGCGCTGCTTCCACGAGGCGGTGGCCACGCCGTCGCGGTAGACGACGCCCAGCGTCCGCTCCGGGAAGTCGTGGGCGAACTGCATGGCGACCGTCCCGCCCATGGAGTGGCCGAGGACGAGAGCGGCAGGCGCGCCGAGGTGGTCGAGCAACCCGGCCAGGCCGCGGGCGAAGCTGGACATCTTCAGGTCGTCCCACGGCAGGGGGTTGCTCCCGCTGAACCCCGGCAGGTTCGGGTTGATGATCCGTAAGCCGAGCTTGGCGGCGAGGCGGGCGCTCTCCCGCCAGTAGATGCCGCCCCCGGCCATGTAGCCGTGGACGTTGAGCGCCCATGTCGAGGCGTCGAGGTTGTCGGACACCGAGTAGCGCCAGCGGCGGCCTTCGATCGTCGCTTCCCCGTCGACCATGCGCACCTGGCGGGGGGTGCGAGGGCCGCCGTTGCTGTGCTGTCTGCTGCTCGTGCGCTGGACGGTACCCCGTCACGCGGAGTGGCCGGGTGGATAGTGTTCCAGGCCGCGGGCGCGGAAAGGAGGAATGGCGTGGAACGGGTGAGTGACCCCTTTCCTTCACCGGAGCCGCCGATGCCGACACCGACCCCCGAACCGCCCATTCCGGGCCCCGCTCCACCGATCGACCCGCAGCCGGGCCCGACCCCGGAACCCGACCCCATGTGATTCCACGCACAAGGGCAAGCGCATAGCTGTGGCGAATCTCTAGAGAGACGCCGGCGACGAGGCTGGGCACCGCCGGCGCATGCAGCACGCAGGGATGGGGGTACTGGATGGCTGGCGAGCCCAGCGGCCGACGCGAGAGGACGGCGACGAGCGAGGAGCGGCTGCGCGCCGCCGAGGCCGACCTCCGCACCGCCGACGAGCG
Source organism: Actinomycetota bacterium (assembly GCA_902812475.1). Lineage (GTDB taxonomy): Bacteria > Actinomycetota > Acidimicrobiia > Acidimicrobiales > AC-14 > CADDZP01. Next base: position 3,748 of record CADDZP010000051.1, read on the forward strand.
CTTCCGCCTCCTCGTCGAGGGCGCTCGTGACCTCATCAGCTACCGGTTCCGGCTCGTCCCCGAGCGGCGGTTCGAGCACGTCAGCAACGGGGTGGAGTCGGTCTTGGGTGTGTCGGCTCAGAGCTTCTTGGACGACCCGACCATGTGGGACAAGCTCATCCACCCCGAAGACCGGGCCAAGGCCGGAGGGGCGCTCGATCCTTCGGCGCCCGTCGTCATGCGCTGGCGCCGAGCGGACGGTGAATACGTCTACCTCCAGCACCGGCGCATGCCCGTGCACGACGCCGACGGCAACCTCATCGCTGTGGAGGGCGTCGCCCACGACGTCACCGACGCCGTCCTCGCCCGAGAGGAGCTGGAGGCCAGCGAACGTCGGTTCCGCTCGCTGGTCCTCAACGTCAGTGACCTGATCATCGTCGTGGATCAACGCGGCGAACTCCAGTACGCCAGCCCGTCTCTCGAGCGGATCCTCGGCTGGGCGGGCGAGGACCAGAACCAGGGTCTCGACGGCAGCCGCGTGCACGCTGACGACCTCCCTCGGCTGCGGGCCGCCTTCGCCAACGCCAAGCCGCCCGGCGCGGCCACGGCGACCACGACCGCCCGCATCATGCACAAGGACGGGTCGTGGCGCTGGCTCGAGTTCAGCGTCACCGACCTGCTCGACGACCCGACGGTGGGCGGCTACGTCGTGGTCGCCCGCGACGTCACCGAGCGCAAGGACGCCGAGGACCAACTCGTCCACCAAGCGCTGCACGACGCCCTCACCGGCCTGCCGAACCGGGCTCTCTTCCTCGATCGCCTGGGCCTCGCCATAAGCCGCCTCGAACGACGGTCGGGGCTGGCGGCCGTGTTCTTCCTCGACCTCGACTACTTCAAGGTCGTCAACGACAGCCTCGGCCATTCCGCCGGCGACCAGGTGCTGGTCACGGTGGCCGATCGCCTGGCCCGCTGCCTGCGCGACGGCGACACCGCTGCCCGCCTCGGCGGCGACGAGTTTGCCGTGCTCTGTGACGACCTCGTCGACGAGGGCGAGGCGCTGCAGATCGCCGAGCGCCTCGGCTCGGCTCTGGCCGCCGAGCCCGTCGCCGTTGCCGGTCGCGAGCTCGTCGTCACGGCGAGCATCGGGGTGGCCATCGCCAACCACGCGACCCAGCGCCCCGAGAGCCTGCTTCGCGACGCCGACGCCGCGATGTACCGGGCCAAGGAGCGCGGCCGGGCCCGATGCGAGCTGTTCGACGCGGCCATGCGGGCCCGCGCCATCGCCCGCCTGGAAACCGAGGCCGCCCTCCGCGAGGCGCTCGACCACAAGCAGCTCTCGCTCGCGTACCAACCGGAAGTGGTGCTCGCCGACGGCCGTCTCGTCGGCGCCGAGGGCCTGCTGCGCTGGCGTTCGGGCCGTGGGCCCGAGGGCAGCCCGCTGGAGTTCATCGCCGTCGCCGAGGAGACGGGCCTGATCCTCCCCATCGGGGCCTGGGTCGTCCGCGAGGCGTGCCGGCACCTGGCGCGCTGGCGGGAACTGGCCCCTGACCGGGCACCCACCAGTGTCTCGGTCAACCTCTCCGGCCGTCAGCTCAGCCGCAGCGATCTCCCCGACTTGGTGACGGAGGCCCTGACCGAGACGGGACTGGAGCCGCAGAGCCTCTGTCTCGAGGTGACCGAGAGCGTGCTCATGGACGACGTCGAGACGGCGGTCGCCGCCCTCAAGGTGCTCAAGGCGGTCGGCGTGGACATCGCCGTCGACGACTTCGGCACCGGTTACTCGTCACTCGCCCACCTCCGGCGCTTCCCCGTCGACATCCTCAAGATCGACCACTCCTTCATCGCCGGCCTCGGCCGCAACCCTGAGGACGCCGCCATCGTCCGGGCCGTGCTCGCCTTGGCGAAGACCCTCGACTTGGCCGTCGTCGCCGAAGGCGTCGAGCGGCCCGACCAGCTCGACCAGCTTCGCGCCCTCGGGTGCGAGCGGGCCCAGGGGCGCCTCTTCTCGCCGCCGCTCGCCGAGCCCGCCTTCGCGGAGCTGCTCGTCGGCGGATAGGTCATTGCCCCGACCGTCGCTGACGTGGCGCCCGGCGCCAGCGTCGTAGGAACGGTGGCGCTCGCGCTGCAAGACGGCGCGCCCGGCGCCTGCCAGAACCTCGACCTCGCGGTTTACGTGACTGCTACTTGATGCGGCGGAGCGGGCCGCGGGTGGCCGCCTGCTGCAGCACGTCGGCAAGGTGCTCGAGGTCACCTTTGTCGACGTAGACGGTGGCCCCGGCGTCGATGCACGCGTCACGCCAGACGTCGTACGCCGAGAACACCACCACTGTGCTGTGTGGCGCGACCAGCCGGAGGATGGGAATGGCCTGCAGCCCCGACATACCCGGCAGGCTCAAGTCCATGACGATCACGTCGGGCTGGGCCATCTCGGCGAGAGAGATCGCCTCTGTCGCGAGCGTTGCCTCGCGGATCGTCTCGAACCCGGCCTCCACGAGGAGTGGCCTGATCGTCTCACGCACCATGGAGTAGTCGTCGCAGACCAGGGCGCGCAGGGACGGCATACCTTCCTAGGTCGGTCGGGCCATCCCGGAACTTGAGGGGTACGGTGAGGGCAACGGGAGCTCGGAGACACCGGGCTGAGAGGGGGCCTCTGTCGTCGGCCCCGACCGTCAAGACCTGCCGGGTAATGCCGGGAAGGGAGTCAACATGTCTGAGGCGCCCGCAAGGCGCAAGGTCCACGTCGACGGGGCCGGCGTCCACGTGCCGTTCACCGAGGTGTCGTTGACCAACGGTGAGTCGGTGCGGCTGTACGACACGAGCGGGCCGGGCTCGGACCCGGCTACCGGTCTCCCGCCGCTCCGGCGCCCGTGGATCCTCGACCGCAGGGACGTCAAGGCGTACGAGGGGCGTGCGGTCAACGCGCGCGACGACGGCAGGGCGGCGGGACGTCGGGGAACGGGCGCCGCCCAGTTCCGGGGGCCGGTGCGCAAGCCCCTGCGGGCCAAGCCCGGGCGACGCGTCACCCAACTGCACTACGCCCGCCGCGGCGAGGTGACACCGGAGATGGAGTTCATCGCCGTGCGCGAGGGCCTCGACGCCGAGTTCGTGCGCGACGAAGTGGCGCGGGGGCGGGCGATCATCCCGGCCAACGTCAACCACCCCGAGTCCGAGCCGATGATCATCGGTCGCAACTTCCTCGTGAAGGTCAACGCCAACATCGGCAACTCGGCGGTGACCTCGTCGATCGAGGAGGAAGTCGACAAGCTTGCGTGGGCCGCCAAGTGGGGCGCCGACACGGTGATGGACCTGTCGACGGGCGCCGACATCCACACCACCCGCGAGTGGATCATCCGCAACTCGCCGGTCCCGATCGGCACCGTGCCCATCTACCAGGCCCTGGAGAAGGTCGACGGCAAGCCCCAAGAGCTGACGTGGGAGATCTACCGCGACACGATCATCGAGCAGTGCGAACAGGGTGTCGACTACTTCACCGTCCACGCCGGCGTGCTGTTGCGCTACGTCCCGCTGACGGCTCGCCGGGTCACCGGCATCGTCAGCCGGGGTGGGTCGATCCTCGCCGCCTGGTGCCTGGCCCACCACGAGGAGAACTTCCTCTACACGAACTTCGAGGAGCTGTGCGAGATCCTGTCGACCTATGACGTGGCGTTCTCACTCGGTGACGGCCTGCGGCCGGGGTCGATCGCCGACGCCAACGACGAGGCGCAACTCTCAGAGCTGCGCACGCTGGGCGAGCTCACCCAGGTCGCCTGGCAGCACGACGTCCAGGTGATGATCGAGGGCCCCGGCCACGTGCCCATGCACAAGATCAAGGAGAACGTCGACCTCCAGCTCGAGGTCTGTCACGAGGCGCCCTTCTACACCCTCGGCCCGCTGACGACCGACGTGGCGCCCGGCTACGACCACATCACCTCGGCCATCGGAGCGGCGATGATCGGGTGGTACGGCACGGCGATGCTCTGCTACGTGACGCCCAAGGAGCACTTGGGCCTGCCCGACCGCGACGACGTGAAGCAGGGCGTGATCGCCTACAAGATCGCCGCCCACGCCGCCGACGTGGCCAAGGGTCATCCACGGGCGCACGAGTGGGACGACGCCCTCTCCAAGGCTCGCTTCGAGTTCCGGTGGCAGGACCAGTTCGAGCTCGCCCTCGACCCGGATACGGCACGCGCCTACCACGACGCCACGCTGCCCGCCGAGCCCGCCAAGACGGCCCACTTCTGCTCGATGTGCGGTCCGAAGTTCTGCTCGATGCGCATCAGTCAGGACGTGCGCGAGTACGCCGAGACGCACGGTGTCTCGACCGAGGAAGCGATCAGCCTGGGCATGAAGGAGAAGTCCGCCGAGTTCGTCGAGCGCGGGAGCGAGGTCTACTCGTGACCGTCACCGAGGGCGCCCACGGCGCCCACGGCGCCGAAGACGTCCGCTGGGACCTCACCGGCCTGTACCGCAACCCCGACGACGAGGAGCTGCACGACGACCTCATCGCCGCCGAGCAGATGTCGGACGGCCTGGCGTCCCGGCTCCGGGGCCACATCGCCGACCTCGACGCCGTCGGGCTGGCCGACGCCGTCGACGAGCTTCAGGCCATCCAGGAGAAGGTCGAGAAGGCCCAGACGTTCGCCTATCTGAACTTCGCCACCGACACGGGCGACCCCGACCGGGGCGCCTTCCTGCAGCACGTGGAGGAGCACGCCACCACGGTCGCCACCAGGGTGCTCTTCTTCGAGCTCGAATGGGCGGAAGTCCCCGACGAGCGTGTCGACGAGTTGCTGGCCGACCCTGCCCTCGCCGAGTGGCGTCACTTCCTCCGGGCGGCCCGGCGGTTCCGGCCGCACCTGCTGACCGAGCCCGAAGAGAAGGTGATGACCGAGAAGGCCGTCACCGGCCGCTCGGCGTGGGTGCGGCTGTTCAGCCAGGTGACCGACGCCATCTCCGTCGAGATCGACGGCGAGCAGGTGACGCTGGAGCAGGCGCTGGCCCAGCTGTACCTCCCCGACCGCGCCGCCCGCCAGCGGGCGGGCCGGGCCGTGACCGAGGCGCTGCAGGGCGGCCTTCCGGTCCGCACCTACATCTTCAACACGATCCTGGCCGACCACGCCCTCGACGACCGCCTGCGCCACTACTCGTCGTGGATCGCGGCGCGGAACCTCGGCAACGAGATCTCCGATGCGACGGTGGAGGCGCTCGTCAACGCCGTCACGTCCCGGTACGACATCCCCGCCCGTTGGTACAAGCTCAAGGGCCGCCTGCTCGACATCGACGACCTCAACGAGCACGACCGGTACGCGCCGCTGACGCCTGACGAGGCCGAGGTCGGCTGGGACGAGGCGCGCGAGACGGTGCTCGACGCCTACCGTTCGTTCTCAGCGGAGATGGCCGACATCGCCGCCGAGTTCTTCGACGGCGGCTACATCGACGCCCCGCCCCAGCCCGGCAAGCAGGGGGGCGCCTTCGCCCATCCGGCCGTGCCGTCGGCTCACCCGTACGTGATGCTCAACTACACCGGCAGGCGGCGCGACGTGATGACGCTGGCCCACGAGCTGGGCCATGGCGTCCACCAGGTGCTGGCCAACCGCCTGGGGCTGTTCAACGCCTCGACGCCGCTGACGCTGGCAGAGACGGCGTCGATCTTCGGGGAGACGGTGACGTTCGGCCGCATCCTCAGCGAGGAAACGCAGCCGTCCGCCCGCCTGGCCTTGATCGGCGGTCGCATCGAGGACATCTGCGCCAGCATCTTCCGCCAGATCGCCATGAACCGCTTCGAGGAGGCCGTTCACACCGCCCGGCGCGAGGAGGGAGAGCTCGCTCCCGACGAGATCGCCGAGCACTGGATCCGCACGCAGCGGGACATGTTCCGCGACTCGCTGACGATCACCGACGAGTACCGCTCGTGGTGGAGCTACATCCCCCACTTCATCCACACGCCCGGCTACGTCTACGCCTACGCCTTCGGCAACCTGCTCGCCCTGGCGGTGTACGCCAAGTACGAGAAGGAGGGGACGTCGTTCGTCCCGTCGTACCTGCAACTGCTGTCCGCGGGCGGGTCGGAATCACCCGACGAGCTGGTCCGCCTCGTCGGTGTCGACCTCACCGATCCCGACTTCTGGAGCGCCGGCCTGCAAGTCGTCGACGAGCTGGTCGCCGAGGCCGAGGACCTGGCCGCGGCCCAGACGGGCTCTCTTTAGAGTTTCGGCGCGCGCGGCCGCGTCTAGGCGGCGGCGGAAAGGGCGTCGGCAGCCGCGTGCAGGTCCTCGACGAAGCGCTTCATCTCCACCCGCCGACTCTCGTCGTCTGCAGCGCGCAGGATCGACGACGGATGGACCGTCGCCATGACCATCGGTGCCCACGGCGAGTCGACCAGCCGGCCGCGGTCCTTGGTGACCCGGAAGGTACGGCCCAGCAGGGCCTGGGCGGCGGTGGCGCCCAGACAGATCAGCATGCGGGGCTGCACGCTGTCCAGCTCGGCCTGGAGCCACGGCTTGCAGGCGCCGATCTCCTCGGCGTTGGGCTTCTTGTGGATCCGACGCTTGCCCTGCGCCGTCCACTTGAAGTGCTTCACCACGTTGGTGACATAGACCTTGGAACGGTCGATGCCCGCGGCCTCGAGCGCTTCATCCAGGACGCGCCCGGCCGGACCGACGAAGGGCCGGCCCTGCTTGTCCTCCTGGTCGCCGGGCTGCTCGCCGACGAGCATCACGTCGGCGCGGCGCGACCCTTCGCCGAACACGGTCTGCGTTCCGCTCTTCCAGAGGTCGCACGCCTGACACCCGGCCGCCGCTGTCCGCAGCGTGTCGAGGTCTCGGTCGGCCGGGACCGGTGCAGTCATGACCGAACGTTCACGCCACGCAGGCGGCGTCCACGGTGTCGTAGCGATCGAGCACCCGCTCGAGCCCCGTGACCTCGAGCACCTTGCGCACCGAGCGTTGGTGCTCGCACACGAGACGCAGCTCCCCGTCGCGGCTGCGCGCCAGCTTGAGGGCGGCGACGAGCGCGCCCAAGCCCGAGGAGTCCATGAAGTCGACCCCTTCGAGATCGACAACCACATTCGGTGTTCCCTCGCTCAGCAGCGAGATGAGCTGGGCACGCACACGCGGCGTCGTCGTGACATCGACTTCGCCGCGCACCTTCAGCACGTGCCAATCCGACCTGCGGTCGACTTCCAGTTCCAGCGTTGCCATGGCCATCGGCTTGACCTCCCGCGAACGCGTACCCACCCCGTCACACCGTTAAGCATCCGGGCAATACGGGAACGCTTATCGACATGAGTGAGCAGCAGCCCGCCGACGAGCGCGACCAACAGGACCCGTATCCCGCCGACCAGCAGTTCGGGAAGGCGGCCGCCGACGATCAGGAGCGCGTCGACCGGGGAGAGCGCCCCGAGGGCGGGCGCGGCGACGAGCCCCGCGCCGGCAACAAAGCCCAGCCCTAGGAGCCGCCTGCGGCGGCGCTCATCGCTGTTTGGACGGACCAAGCTCGCTGCGCTCGCGGCCCATCCAAGCGGTCGGCCAGGACGTCGGCGGCCCTCGTCGCCAGGGCCATGATCGTCACCTGCGGGTTCACGCCGACCGAGCTGGGGACCACGCTGCCGTCTGCGACGTAGAGCCCGGGGAGCCCGAACAGCTCGTTGTTCGCCGACACGGCGCCGCGGCGCGGGTCGGGCGCCATGCGGCACGTTCCGAGGGGGTGGAAGGCCGTCAGCAGGTAGTCGGCCGCCGCCGTACGCGCTCGTTCCATGCGCTCGAGGTCGGCCGCATCCCGCAGCACCCGGTGGCCGTGGAGTGCCGGGTACACCTCGCGGGCGCCGGCGGCCAGGAACACACGGCTCACGATGGCCATACCGCGTTGGAGGAGGTCCCTCTCGCGCCGCCCGAACCAGTACAGGACGACCGGGCGGCCGTCGGGCCCGAGCCGCACCCGCCCTCTCGAGCGGTCCGACACCATCACGCCGAAGCTGGCGACGCGGTCGTAGTTCTCCATGACGTCCATCAGCTGGCGGCCGACGAAGTTGAACTGGCTGGCGCCCATGTCGATCGGCGCCGAGGCACCCATGGGGAGGATGCCCTCGCGTTGGAACTCGTCGATGCAGTAACCCTGGGGGATCGACGTGTAGCCGAGGATGTCGTCGTCGAACAGGGCGCTCACCGTGCTCGCCGGGTGGATCGACAGGTGGTGCCCTATGTGGGGACGTCCCTTGTGCAGGCCCTGCCGTTGCAAGAAGGCGGGTGTGATGAGCGTTCCGCACGACACGACGGTGGCGGTCGCCCGTACGCGCAAGCGGTGTCCGCCCTCGACCGAGCGCCCCTCGATGCCGACGGCCCGGCCGTCCTCGAACAGCACGCGTTCGGCGCGCACGCCCGTGTACAACATCGCTCCCCGCTGGAGGGCCGACGGCACGTAGGACACGTCGGTGCTGCGCTTGGCGCCGCGGGGACAGCCGAAGTCGCAGACGCTGGCGCCGTCGCAACCGGGCGCGTTGCGGTTGAGGGGCCGGTGGGAGTATCCGAGCACCTCGCAGCCACGGGCGATGACGTTGGCGACGCTCCCGAGGTACTGAGCGTCGGCGGGGGCGACCTGCAGCTCCCGTTCGACCCGTTCGAAGTAGGGGGCCATGCGGTCGGGAGCGAGGTCGGTGAGTCCGTTGGTCGCCCACTTCTCGAGCACCCAGTCGGGTGTGCGCCAGCACGTTCCCGTGTTGATCGCCGTGGACCCGCCCACGAGGCGCCCCATGGGGATGGGGATCACGCAGTTCCCGATCGACCCGGTGGCCCCCGCGTCCCGGTAGAAGCGACGCAGGGTCTCGACGGCGTGGCCGGTGAACGACGAGCGGCTGTAGTACTGGCCTTCCTCGACCATGAGGACTGCGTGGCCCCGCTCGGCCAGCTCCTTGGCGACGACGGCGCCGCCAGCCCCGGTGCCGATGACGACGGCGTCGCACTCGATCTCTTCGTCGGCGTCGAGGATCGCCATCTGCTCCCGCCAGCGGGCCGGCTCGTCGGCGGACGTGAAGCCCCATGGGGCGCGCAGCGCCTCGTAGACGTCGGCGTCGTCGAAGTAGGCGATCTTGAGCGGCATGGTCACGGCCAAGGCGAGGGCGCGCGACGCCAGTCCGCCGTCTGCCAGACGGACGAGGTGACGTTCGGCCTGCTCGGCCGTGAGGTCGGTGAAAGCGCGGCCGCCGTTGGTCAGGCGGGCACCCTGCTCGACGGCGTGCAGCACGGCGCCGTAGCCACGGAGGGCACGGGCATCGATCTCGTCCAGCGCCGCCTCGAGCTTGGCGACGGTCGCCGGTCCGGCGCCCCCCAGCCGGCGGCCCGCTGGTAGGCAGGCACGGGCGACCGCCAGAGCGATGCGCCGCTCCGTCTCGGAGAATGTGTCAGGCACGCACGACAGGGGTCGTGGGCAGCTCGGGCATCTCGTCGCTGCGTCGCCACGGCCAGAGAAACCGGAAACTGGCGAGCAGGCCGGGGAAGTGACGCCGGAACGAGAAGTGGAGCGTCGCCGTCGCCCACACGTCGCCGTTGGCGTCGTAGACATGGCCCGGCAGCGTGGTCCACGCCCGGCGAGGGTCCCAGCCGGCCGACTTCCAGCCGTCGAAGCGGTACTCGTTGCCGTCGTCGGCGGTGAAGGTGAACGTGTAACGCGCCAGCCGCTTGCGGAAGGGCGCGAGCTCGAGGGTGCCGACGGCGGGCGCCGAACGGGCGACACCGTCGATGTGGCACGTGCCCCGTGCCCGGCCCACGGCGACGAGGAGGATGCGCCACAGCGCCGGGAACACGACCCGTAGGTCGAAGCGGAACTCGCGGTCGAAGTTCTCGCCCGGTCGCCGGAGCGATCCGTCCATCACCTCGCTCACGGAGAATCCCAGGTGCTGCATCGTTCGTGCCCGCTCCTTACGCCGCGTACCAGTCTCGCAGCTCGGCCATGCCCTGGCGCAGCGTGCGCGGCTCCCAGCCCAGCTCTCGCCGGGCCTTCTCACCGGAGAACGCCCAGTGCTCGCCGCCCGACATGGCGATGGCGTCCCGGAGGATGCGGCCGGGGCGCCCGGGAACCGCCCGGCGCACGACGTCACCGACCTGCCAGACGAGGAAGTCGGGCAGGTACCAGCGGGGCGGCGATTTCCCCGTCACTTCGGCGATCGTCTCGAACCACTGGCGGAACGTCGCCGTCTCGGCCACCAAGATGTACTCCTCGCCGTCGCGGCCGCGCTCGGCGATGCGGACGAGGCCGTCGGCGCAGTCGTCGACGTTGACGAACGACATGATGAGGCGGCCGCCGATGGCGATGGGCAGGCCCCGGAACAGGTACCGGTGGGCCAGGCCCAGGAGGCTGGGATCGTCGGGTCCGTAGATCGAACCGGGCGCGGCGATGCGCACGCGGGCGCCGCTGCTCCCCATCGAACGGGCGAGGAGGTGGGCCCGCTTCTTGGTGGCCTCGTACGGCGAACGGGGCATGTCCTGGCGCCAGTGGCCCTCGACGGCGGGCTGGGTGCCGGTGGGGCCGAGAGCGGCGACCGAGCTCACGTGGATGGCGACGATGCCGCGATCGTGCGCCGCGCTCAGCACGTTCTCGGTGCCGCGGACGTTGACGCGCTCCATGTACTCGGGGTCGCCCGTGCCCAGCTCGTAGAGGGCGGCGGCGTGGAAGACGACGTCCACTCCGTCGAGGGCCTTCTCGACCGACGTGCGGTCGGTGACGTCGCCCTCGGCGTAGTCGACGGGGAGGTCTTCCAGACGGCGGCGGTCGCTCGTGGGCCGGACCAGCACCCGCACCTGTTCGCCCCGTTCGCAGAGGGCGGCCGCCGTCTGGAAGACCTCCCCGT
>CADDZP010000052.1 GCA_902812475.1 Actinomycetota bacterium
CCGCCCACGCGTGGGGCCTGGTGGGCAGGCACGTCACCGTGCACAACCCGGGCGGCGACCTCGACGTCGAGATCGGTGACGACACCCTGCTCCTGACCGGCCCTGCCGAGTTCGTGGCCACGGTGGAGACTGCTCTCTGAGCGAGCACCGCAGCGGAGCGAGGAGCGCAGCTCCAATGAGTAGAGCGTCTAGAGGCTCACTGCCGGCGCCGAAGGCGGCGGCCCCGTGAGTCTCATCGAGAGGACCATCCGCGAGCGCATCGTGCTCGTGGGGGTCACGATCCCGCCGGAGTCGGTGGGGGACACCGAGGCCCATCTCGACGAATTGGCGCTGCTCGTCGACACGGCAGGGGCCGATGTCGCCGAGCGCGTGGTGCAGCGCCGAGACGCTCCCGACGCGGCGACGTACGTCGGCGAGGGCAAGGCCGAGGAGCTGCGACAGGTCTCCCTTGCCGTCGACGCCGACACCGTCGTCTTCGATGACGAGCTGAGCCCGGCCCAGAGCCGCAACCTGGAGAAGATCCTCGGGCGCACTGCCATCGACCGCACGGCCGTGATCCTCGACATCTTCGCCCAGAACGCCCGCACCCAAGAGGGCCGGGCCCAGGTGGAACTGGCCCTGCTCCGTTACCGGCTGCCCCGCCTGCGGGGCCGAGGCAAGGCCCTCAGCCAGCAGGCGGGCGGCATCGGCACCCGCGGTCCGGGCGAGACGCAGCTCGAGGTCGACCGGCGGCGCCTGCTGCGCCGTATCACCAAGCTGGAGAGCGAGCTGCGTGAGCTCTCCAAGACGAGGCGCAACCAGCGCAAGGCGCGGGCGCGGTCAGGGATCCCCACGATCTCCCTCGTCGGGTACACCAACGCCGGCAAGTCGACGTTGTTGAACCGCCTGACCGACGCCGGCGTCCTCGTCGAGGACCGCCTGTTCGCCACGCTCGACCCCCGCACCCGCCGACTCCACTTGCCGGGGGGCGAGTCGGTTCTCGTCAACGACACGGTCGGGTTCGTGCGTAAGCTGCCCCACCAGCTCGTCGAGGCCTTCCAGTCGACGCTCGAGGTCGTCAAGGAGTCCGACCTGTTGGTCCACGTCGTCGACAGCGCGGCGCCCGATCCCCACGACCAGATCGCCGCCGTTCGCACTGTGCTTTCCGACATCGGCGCCGACCGCGTGCCCGAGCTGCTGGCGTTCAACAAGTCCGACATCGCCCCCGACGCCAAGCGCCTGGTCGACCGTCACCCCGGGTCGGTGCTGCTGTCGGCGGGCACGGGCGAGGGCGTCGAGGTCCTCCTCCGCACCATCGGCGACCGCCTGCGGGCCATGGCACCCGTGGTGGAGTTGCGAGTGCCGTACGACCGGGGCGACGTGCTCGCCGCCCTGCACCGCGAGGGCGAGGTCCTCTCCGAGGCCCACGAGCCCGAGGGCGCCGTCCTCCGGGCTCGCTTCCGCACAGGCGGGGTCGGCCGCTTCGCCGAATTCGTGGTGTAGCCGATGGTCGAGCCGTTTCAGCCGCCGCCCTATCCGTACGACCGCCTCGACCCGCTCGAGGCTGTCGCCGCCGCCCACGAGGGAGGCGTCGTCGACCTCTCGGTTGGGACGCCGTGCGACCCGCCGCCGCCAGCCGTCGTCGTCGCCCTCGGCGCGTCCGGTACCGAGGCCGGGTACCCGACGTCGATCGGTTCGGCCTCGTTGCGAGCAGCCGCCACTGACTGGCTCCGGCGGCGCTTCGGCGTCGACGCGGGCGTCACCGACGTCGCCGCCTGCGTCGGCACCAAGGAGTTCGTCGCCTCTCTCCCGCAGCTGCTGCGGCTGCGCCGCCCCGACAGGGACACCGTCCTCTACCCGGCCGTCTCCTATCCCACCTACGCCATGGGCGCGGTGCTGGCCGGTTGCCGTGCGGTGCCCGTGACCGTCGACGGCGGGTGGCACGTCGATCTCGGCTCGGTCGCCGAGGCCGACGCCGAGCGGGCGCTGTGCCTGTGGGTCAACACGCCGGCCAACCCCACCGGCGCCGTGGACGACCTCGGCACGGCGGCGGCCTGGGGACGCGCCCACGGCGTTCCCGTCTTCAGCGACGAGTGCTACGTGGAGTTCACGTGGAAGGGACCGGGCCACACCATCCTCGAGACCGGGTTGGACGGCGTGGTCGCCGTGCACTCGCTCTCGAAGCGCTCGAACATGGCAGGCCTGCGCGCCGGCTTCTACGCCGGCGACGCCGAGCTCGTGCACTACCTGTCAGAGCTGCGCAAGCACGCCGGTCTGATGGTGCCAGGGCCCGTGCAGCTCGCTGCCGGTGTTGCGCTCGAGGACGACGAACACGTCGACGTGCAGCGGGACCGCTACCGGGAGCGCCTCGCCGTGCTACGCGACGCCTTCGACGTGGCCGGCGTCGACGCGCCGGCGCCCGAGGGAACGTTCTACCTGTGGGTTCCGGCGCCGGAGGGCGACGCGTGGGGCTTCACCGAGCGCCTGGCCAAGGAGGCGGGCGTCCTCGTGTCGCCCGGCGACTTCTACGGCAGCGACGGCTACGTGCGCGTCGCGGCCGTGCAGCCGACGGCCAGGATCGACCAGGCCGCCCGCCGCATCGAAGCGCTCACCTTCTGACCCTGCTGTCGTTCTCGGCGCAGAAATGTGCGGATGCCGCACATTTCTGCGCCGAGAACCGTGATCTGGGTCAGACCTTGAAGCCCTGCTGGCGGAGCCAGGCCTGGGCGACGGCGTCGGGATCCTGCTTGTCGACGTCGACCTTCTTGTTGAGCCCGGTCAGCTCCGACGTCGTCAGCTTCGCCGACACCGAGTTCCAGAGGTCGCGGATCTCGTTGGTGAGCTTGTTGGTGCGGATGGCCGGTACCACGTTGTCGGCTGCCTGCAGGTGCTTGTCGTCGTCGAGGACGACGAACCCGTTGGTGGCGATGGCGCCGTCGGTGGACAGCACCTCGGCGACCTGGACGTCGCCCCGTGCCAGCGCGGCGTCGGCGACGGGTCCCACCTCGATGGCCTTGCTCTCCTTGAAGCTCGACAGCGGGAGGCCGTACACGTTCTGCAGTCCCACGCCGCAGTAGGCGTTGGTCGGGCACTCGGGCGGCACGGCGATCACCAGCTGCCTGGCGATGGGCTTCAGGTCCGAGATGCTCTTGAGGTGGTACTTGTCGGCCGTCGCCTTGGTGACGGCGAAGGCGTTGGTGTCGATGGCCGGCGCCGCATCGAGGATCGAGACGCCCTTGGGCGCGTAGAGGTCGCGGAGCTTCTGCGTCGTGGCCTGCACGTCGCCGGTGGCTTGCCCGGCGTGGTTGTTGGCGAACTCGAGGTCGCTCGCCGCGTACATGGGATAGGAGTCGATCTGGCCCTGCAGCAAGGCGGGCTGGATCACCTGGCGGCTCCCGAGGTTCGTTCGGTACGTGACCTGGTAGCCGACGCCCTGGAGGGCCTTGCCGTAGATGTTGGCCAGGATCACGTTCTCAGGGAAGTTGCTCGAGGCGACGGTGACCGTCTCCTTCTTGGCCTGTGACGTCGTCTTGCTGCCGCCACCCGACCCGCCGCACGCCGCGGCCAACAAGGCCAGGGCGACGGCGGCCGCCCCGACGGCCGCTGCACGGTGCCTGCGCATGGGTATACGTCCTCTCGTTCGGCTCGCTTATGTCGCCTCGGCCGTGGTGGCGGCCCCGACGAAGGGGTCATTCTTGCCCGCGTGGCGGTGGGTAAGGCCAGCCGAGACCACCACACGCTGTACGAGGGAGAGCAGAAGCTCGGTCAGCACCGACAGCACGCCGACCAGCAAAGCGCCCGCGAACACCTGCACGTTGTCCTGCTGGGCCAGCCCGTCGATGATGTAGCGCCCCAGCCCACCCCACGCCACGACGGCGGCGAGCGTCGCCGTGGCCACGACCTGTACGGCGGCCGTGCGCACGCCGGCGAGGACGACGGGGAGGGCGACGGGCAGCTCGACGCGGCGCACGCTCTCCCACCCGGTCATGCCCATGCCCCGCGCCGACTCCCGGATGTCGTCGTCCACGTCCGCCATCCCCACGTAGCTGTTGGTCACGAGTGGCGGCACGGCCAGGACGAACAGGGCGATGAACGCGGGCTCTGCACCGATGCCGACGAGCTGGACCATCAGCACGAGGATGGCGAAGGAGGGGATGGCCCGTCCGACGTTGGACACGTTGACGGCCAGCACGCCGAACCGCCGCAAGTGGCCGAGGGCGAGGCTCGGCGGCATGGTGACGAGGATCGCCGCCCCGACGGCGGCAGCCGACATGAGGACGTGCTCCTCGACGCGATGGGGGATGCCGTTGTTCCCGTGCCAGTGGGCGCCGGTGGCGAACCACGAGACGACGTCGCTGAGGAACTTCACGGGCGCGCCCGCTTTCGCGTCGCCCACGGCGTCGCCAGGCGCTGGACGACCAGGAGCGCGGCGTCGGCGGCGACGGCCAGCCCCACCGACAGCGCCGAGCCGACGACGACCTCGGTGCGGAAGTTGCGGTTGAGGCCGTCGAGGATCAGCTGCCCGAGCCCGCCCTGGCCGATCAGCGCCGTCACCGTGACGAGCCCGATGGTCGTGACCACGGCGATGCGGAGCCCGGCCATGATCACGGGGAGGGCGAGGGGCAGCTCGACTCGGACCAGCTGGCGGGCGCGCCCGTAGCCCATGCCGGTCGCCGCCTCAGTGACGTCGGGGGGTACGCCGTCGAGGCCGGCGACGATGTTGCGTATGAGGATCAGCAGCGTGTAGCTGACGAGCGCGACCTCCGCCGTCGTCCTCGTCAGTCCGGTGAGGGGCACGAGAAGGGCGAGGAGAGCGAGCGACGGGATCGTGTAGAGGATGCCGGTGACGGAGAACACGGGTGCCTCGAGCCACCGCCACCGACGTACGAGGAGCGACAGCGGCGCGGCGATGAGGAAGCCGACGGCCACGGCGATGAAGGTCAGGACGACGTGGTCCCGCAGGGCGCGGAGGATGTCGTCGACGTGGCGGGACACCCAGTCCCATCGCACCCATGGCTCGCGGATGGCTGCCACGCCCCATGGGCCGAGCACCGGGCGAGAGTACCCTCGCCCGGCAATGCTGCGGCTCGAGGCGGTGAGCAAGCGGTACGGGAGCCGCACCGTCGTGACCGACCTCACCTTCGACGTGGGCGACGGCGAGGTGTGCGCGCTCATCGCCCCGTCGGGCGGTGGCAAGACCACGACGCTCAAGATGATCAACCGCCTGATCGAGCCTTCCTCGGGTCACATCTATCTCGACGACGAGGACATCACGAGGGGCGACCCTGTCCAGCTGCGGCGGCGCATGGGCTACGTCATCCAGCAGGTCGGCCTCTTCCCGCACGAGACCGTCGCCCAGAACGTGGCGACCGTCCCCCGTCTGCTCGGCTGGGACCGCCGGCGCGTGCGCGGGCGGGTCGACGAGCTGCTGGAGCTGGTCGGACTCGACCCGGTCGAGTACCGCGGCCGTTTTCCCGACGAGCTCTCCGGCGGCCAGCGCCAGCGGGTGGGCGTGGCCCGGGCGCTCGCCGCCGACCCGCCCGTGCTGTTGATGGACGAGCCCTTCGGCGCCATCGACCCCATCGCTCGCGACCGCCTCCAGGCCCAGTTCCTGCGTCTGCAGGGCGAGCTCAACAAGATCGTCGTGTTCGTCACCCACGACATCGACGAAGCCGTACGCCTGGGCGACCGCATCGCCGTGCTCAAAGAGGGCGGCATCCTCGAGCAGTACGACACGCCGGCCAATGTGTTGGGGCGTCCGGCGACGCCGTTCGTCGCCGACTTCGTGGGCGCCGACCGCGGGCTCAAGCGCCTGAGCGTGACGCCGATCGACGTGGGCGGGCTGGACCCGCCAGGTGACGTGGCCGACGTGAGCCGCCTCGACGCCAAGGTGCCCGTGGGGGCCACGTTGAAGGACGCCCTGGCGCAGCTCCTCCTGCACGATGCGCCGTTCGTCGCAGTCATCGACGGCGACCGCGCCGTCGGTGTGCTGACGCCGGACGCGCTGCACGCCGAGCTGCGAAGGTCACTCGAGGAAGACGGCCAGTAGCCTCGCCCTCGATGGCTGACCTGCAGTCGCAAGTCGAAGAGCTCTGGGAACGGCGCTCCGAGCTGGCTGTGGCCGACGGCGATGCCCTGCCCGTCGTGCGGGAGGCGATCGACCTCCTCGACCACGGCGAGGCGCGTGTGGCCGAGGTCGACGACGACGGCAACGTGGTCGTGCACGAGTGGCTGAAGCAGGCCATCCTCATCTTCTTCAAGTGCTCGGCCATGCAGACGATCGAGCTCGGGCCCTTCGAGTACGCCGACAAGGTGCCGCTCAAGGAGGGGTACGAGGAGGCCGGTGTGCGGGTCGTGCCCGGCGCGTCCGCTCGCTGGGGCTCGTTTCTCGACCGTGGCGTCGTGATGATGCCGAGCTACGTGAACATCGGCGCCCGGGTCGGTGCCAACTCCATGGTCGACACGTGGGCCACGGTCGGCTCGTGCGCCCAGATAGGCGTCAACGTCCACCTGTCGGGCGGCGTCGGCATCGGCGGCGTGCTCGAGCCACCGCAGGCGGCACCGGTGATCGTCGAGGACGACGCCATGGTCGGCAGCCGCAGCATGATCTTCGAGGGGGCGCGCGTGGGGCGGGGCGCATTCGTCGGCGCCGGCGTCATCCTCGCCAAGTCGATGCCGGTGATCGACGTGGAGAGTGGCGAAGAGCTCGGTCGCGGTGTGATCCCGCCATGGTGCGTCGCCGTCTCGGGCACCCGTGAGCGCACGTTCAACGGCGGCACGTTCGGGCTGCCGGCCGTGCTCGTCATCAAGCGTCTCAAGGAAGGCGAGCGCCACGACAAGGCCCAGCTCAACGAGGTGCTGCGGGAGCACGGCGTCACGGCGTGATCGCATGACGGACCTCTTGGCGCTGACCGCCGAGCTCGTCGACATCCCTTCGGTCAGCCACCACGAGAAGGCCATCACCGACCATCTCGAGAGGCAGCTGCGCGACGTGCCCTGGCTGTCGGTCGACCGCGTCGGGGAGAACCTCGTCGCCCGCACGGCCGGCGACGGGCCGCGGCTCCTGCTCGCGGGTCACACCGACACGGTGCCGCCGAACGACAACGAGCGCGCCCGCATCGACGGCCATGTCCTTTGGGGCCTGGGGTCGGCCGACATGAAGTCGGGCATCGCCGTCCTGGTCGACCTGGCGCGAACCGTCGACCGCCCGGCCGTGCCGGTCACGTACGCCTTCTACGAGTGCGAGGAGGTGGCGGCCAAGTACAACGGCCTCGAGCGCCTGTTCGGCGAGCGCCCCGACCTCTTGCACGCCGATGCCGCCGTGCTCGCAGAGCCCACGGCGGCCCGGTTGGAGGCGGGGTGCCAGGGCACCATGCGGCTGGAGGCCATCTTCGGTGGCGAGCGGGCCCACACGGCGCGGGCGTGGCTGGGGCGCAACGCCATCCACCGTCTGGGTGACGTGCTGCAGCGGCTGTCGTCGTACATCCCGCGCGAGGTCGAGATCGACGGCTGCCGTTTCCGCGAAGGCGTGCAGGCGGTGCTCGTCGAGGGTGGCGTCGCCCACAACGTCGTGCCCGACCGGGCGGTGCTCACGGTGAATCACCGCTTCGCACCCGACCGCAGTCCCGAGGAGGCCGAGGCGTTCGTCCGGGGCCTGCTGGCCGAGGCCGATTCGGTCGAGGTCACCGACATGGCGCCGCCGGCGCCGCCGTCGCTCGACCACCCACTGCTGGGAGCGCTCGCCCAGCGGGTGGGAGAGCCGCCCACCGGCAAGCTGGGCTGGACCGACGTCGGCCGCTTCGCCGCCCGGGGCGTGCCCGCGGTGAATTTCGGTCCCGGAGACCCCAAACTGGCTCACCATCGGGACGAACGGGTCGAACGCCACGAGATCGACCGGGCCTACACCGTCCTGCGTTCGCTGATCGAAGAAGGGGTACAGGAGCCGACGTGAGCAAGGGCGAACACAAGAGCGTGCGCCTTCGCACCGTCATCGTTGCGCTCGTCCTCGCCGCCGCCCTCGCCTTCGTTGCGGGCACGCCTGCCGCCCAGGCGAGCCCCGACCTGTCGGGCGCGCAATGGGACATGCGCGCCATCGGCGCGCCGGCCGCAATCGCTCGCACGTCGGGCGGCGGCGCCCGCATCGGCATCGTCGACACAGGCGTCGACGCCGGCCACGAGGACCTCAGCGGCAAGGTCGTGGCCTTCGCCAACTGCATCGGCGGGTGCAGGGACGCGGGTGCCTTCGACGACGACGGCCACGGCACCCACGTCAGCGGCATCGCCTCGGCGGCGAACAACGGCGAGGGCATCACAGGCGTCGCCCCCGGCGCACAGCTCGTCGTGGCGAAGGCGCTCGACAACCAGGGCAGCGGCTCGGTCGACGACGTCAATGCCGGGATCCACTGGGTCGTCGATCACGGGGCTCAGGTCGTGAACCTCAGCCTGGGGAGCGAGACGTCGCTTCTGAGCGGCCTGTTCGGTGACTCGTCGCTGTCCGACGGGGTCGAGTACGCATGGTCGCACGGCGCCGTCGCCGTCCTGGCTGCAGGCAACACCAACTTCTTCGGTCTGGGGTCGTCGAACTACGGCAACGCCCACGCCCTCGTCGTCGGAGCGACGGGACCCGACGGCCAGGTCGCCGGGTACTCGAGCTCACTGGGCAACGCGCAATGGGGCCTCGTCGCTCCGGGCGGCGACGATGCCAACGCCGCCGACTGCAGCGACGCAGGCGACCAGCAGGCCCGGTGTGTGCTGTCGACCTGGCCCGGCAACAAGTACGCCTGGGCCCAGGGGACGTCGATGGCCACGCCGCACGTGACCGGTGCCGTCGCCCTGCTCCGCTCCGAGGGCCTGAGCGCAGCGCAGGCCGTGCAGCGCATCCTCGACACGGCCGCCAAGATCAACTGCGGGCAGAGCTGCCACGGGCTCCTCGACGTGGCCGCCGCCGTCGGGGCGGGACCGACGCCGGCGACCGCAGCCGGGGCACGGGGAGCGGGCTCACCCGTTCCGCCGGGAAGCACGACCAACGCTCCCAAGGCTGCAGCGCGGGCGCCGTCACCGACACGAGCGACCTCTCCCGCCTCATCGCAACCGTCGACGACCGCAGGGCCGACGACGACCGGGGCGCCAGCTCCGTCTGTCGAGCTCCCGGCTGGGGACAACCCGGTGGTCGCCGCCGGTCCGTCCGCCAAGAGCACCATCCACAAGGGCGGAGGCTCGTCCGGCCGTGCCGGTCAGGTCGGGCTCGCCATTGCGCTGCTCGGGTTGACCGGCCTCGGTGCCGGTCTTGCGTTGTTGCGGCTCAGAGGCGCCGCATCACCGTGACGACCTTGCCGTAGATCGACACCTCGCGGGCGTCGAGCTCCATGGGCTTGAGCCGCGGGTTGGCGGGGAGAAGCACGATCTTGTTGCCCTTGCGGCCGTTGTAGGTCTTCACCGTGGCTTCGTCGCCGGGGATACCGGCCACCACGACGTCGCCCTTGCGGGCCTCGGACTGCTGTCGGGCGACGACATAGTCGCCGTCGAAGATGCCGGCGTCGATCATCGAGTCGCCCCTGACGCGGAGCATGAACAGCTGGCCGTCGCCGACGAGGTCGTCGGGCAGGGGCCACAGCTCCTCGACGTTCTCCTGGGCGAGAACGTCGGTGCCGGCGGCGACGTCGCCGACGAGCGGCACGTGGCGCACGGGCCGGCGCTCGGCGGTGGCGCCCGACGCGGCGTCGTAGCGGACCTCGATGGCCCGAGGCTTGGTGGGGTCGCGCCGGAGGTAGCCCAGGCGCTGGAGCGTCCCGAGGTGGGCGTGCACGGTCGACGTCGACGTCAGCCCCACCTCCTCGCCGATCTCGCGCACCGACGGCGGATAGCCGCGCGTGCGCATGTGCTCCTCGATGACGTTGAGGATCGCCAACTGGCGGTCCGTCAGGTTGCTCTCGGTCATACTCCACCCCCGAACAGGTGTTTGGATATGGCGACCGTAGCATCCGCGGGGCGGAAGGGCAAACATCTGTTCGTCGGCGCTTGACGACGAACGCACGTTCGTGGTTCCATACGAACAGAAGTTCGACCGAGGAGACAGATTCCATGGCCGCCATCGCCTATCCGGAATTCAGACCGCAGGCGCCCAGAGAACGGCACCTGCACCTGGTGCCGCCGCCGGCTCGGCGCCGCGTCCGTCCCGGGCGGGCCGTGTACTGGCGGCGCCGCGTTCTCGCGCTCGTCGTTGCCGTCGTGGTCCTCATCGCCGCCCGTGCCGCGCTGGGCGCTCTCGGAGGCGGACCCCTCGCCGTCCCCGGGACGCCCGCGGCCCGGGGCGGTTCGGCGGCCGCCGTCTACGTCGTGCAGCCGGGCGACACGTACTGGAGCATCGCCCGCCGCCTTCAGCCCGCGGGCGACGTCCGCGCCCTGGTCGACCACCTGTCGTCCGAGCACGGCGGCGCGCCGCTGCAGCCGGGCGAACAGCTGGCGCTCAGGTAGCGGCCGTCCTTGCGTATCCGCTCGCGTCATACGCCGGCAGCTACGCAACGAGCAGCCAGGGAGGCGGCAGTAGCGTCCGGTGTGTGCGGTGCCCCGCCTGCGCGAGCCTCGACGACAAGGTCGTGGATTCGCGGCTGGCCGACGACGGTGCCGCCATCCGCCGGCGCCGGGAGTGCCTGTCGTGCGGACGCCGCTTCACGACGTTCGAGCGCATGGAAGAGGCGCCGCTGACGGTCGTCAAGCGGTCAGGCGACCGGGAGCCGTTCTCTCGCATGAAGATCGTCGCCGGCATGCGGGCGGCGGCCAAGAACACGCCGGTCAGCGTCGAGCAGATGGAGGAGCTGGCCGCCCAGCTCGAGGAGGCTGTCCGCTCCCGGGGCGGCGAGGCCACCAGCGAGGAGATCGGCCTGTCGGTGCTCGAGCGACTCGGCGAGCTCGACGAGGTCGCCTACCTACGCTTCGCCAGCGTCTACAAGGGCTTCACCGACGTCGACGACTTCCGCCGGGAGGCGGGCCTGCTCGCCGGGCCGGCCGGGGCTGGGGACAAGACGAGCAATCCACAGGGTTAGGGGTCTATCGATCCCCAGCGGGCCTGCCGTAGCGTCCCGCGCAAACCTTTGCAAACGCCTTGTGACCTGCGGCTTCGCCGGACGCAGCGCTTGACATCGGTGTAATTACGGTGGTGAAATGTACACCGCATCTCGGGGTTCCAATAGCGGAAACCACAACATATTGTGGGTAAGGAGCTCCATAGACGAGTCCAGCACTGCGAATGGAAAAGGAGCTGCCGCTCATGGCCATGGCCCCGGAGCAGACGGGCATCGGCATCCGCCGCCACTTCACCACGCCCGACGTGCACCCCTACGACGAGGTGCTCTGGGAGCGACGTGACGCGCGCATCGTCAACTTCCGGGACGGCACGGTCGCCTTCGAGCAGACCGGCGTGGAGTTCCCCGTCAGCTGGTCGCAGAACGCGACCAACATCGTGGCCCAGAAGTACTTCCGCGGGCAGCTGGGCGCGATCGAGCGGGAGAGCTCGCTGCGCCAGGTCATCGACCGGGTCGTCGACTCGATCACGGCCTGGGGCCGCAAGGACGGCTACTTCGTCGACCAGACCGAGGCCGAGGCCTTCAACGCCGAGCTGAAGCACCTCATCGTCCACCAAAAGGCGGCGTTCAACTCGCCCGTCTGGTTCAACATCGGCGTGAAGGGCGAACCGCAGCAAGCAAGTGCTTGCTTCATCTTGCACGTCGAGGACACGATGAAGTCGATCCTCAACTGGTACGTCGAGGAAGGCACGATCTTCAAGGGCGGCTCGGGGTCGGGGATCAACCTGTCGAGGATCCGGTCGTCGAGGGAGCACCTCAAGGGCGGCGGCACGGCGTCGGGACCGGTGAGCTTCATGCGGGGCGCCGACGCCTCCGCTGGCACCATCAAATCGGGAGGCAAGACCCGGCGTGCCGCCAAGATGGTCATCCTCAACGCCGACCACCCCGACATCGAAGACTTCATCTGGTGCAAGGCGGTCGAGGAGCGCAAGGCCCGGGTGCTGCGCGACGCCGGGTTCGACATGGACCTCGACGGCAAGGACAGCCACTCCACCCAGTACCAGAACGCCAACAACTCGGTCCGAGTCACCGACGAGTTCATGCAGGCGGTGCTCGACGACGCCGACTGGGAGCTGCGCGCCGTCACCACGGGCGAGGTCATCGAGCGCACCAAGGCCCGCAAGCTGTTCCGTCAGATCGCCGAGGCCGCCTGGGAGTGCGCCGACCCCGGCATGCAGTTCGACACCACCATCAACCGCTGGCACACGGCGTCGAACACCGGCCGCATCAACGCCAGCAACCCGTGCTCGGAATACATGCACCTCGACAACTCGGCGTGCAACCTGGCCTCGCTGAACGTGCTGAAGTTCCTCGAGGACGACGGCAGCTTCGACGTCGAGGGGTTCAAGGCTGGGGTGCAGGTGGTGTTCACCGCCCAGGAGATCCTCGTCGGCAACGCCGACTATCCGACCGAATCCATCGCCGAGACGTCTCGGCGCTTCCGCCAGCTCGGCTTGGGCTACGCCAACCTCGGCGCCCTCCTGATGGCGCAGGGTCTGCCCTACGACTCCGACGAGGGTCGGGCGTGGGCGGCCGCCATCACGGCGTTGATGACCGGCAAGGCGTACGAGACGTCGGCACGCACGGCGGCGCGCATGGGTCCCTTCGCCGGCTACACGGAGAACGAGGAGCCGATGAACCGCGTGCTCCGCATGCACCGTGACGAGGTGGCCAAGGTCGACGAGGAGCTCGTCCCGCCCGAGCTGCTCAGCGCCGCCCAGGAGGCGTGGGACAACGCCGTTGCCCTGGGCGCGAAGTACGGCGTGCGCAACTCGCAGGCCACGGTGCTGGCACCGACCGGCACCATCGGGCTGATGATGGACTGCGACACCACCGGCATCGAACCCGACCTGGGCTTGGCCAAGCTCAAGAAGCTGGTGGGCGGCGGCACGATGACGATCGTCAACCAGACGGTCCCCCGCGCGCTGATGAAGCTCGGCTACGACCCCGACCAGATCAACGAGATCGTCGCCTACATCGACGAGCACAAGTCGATCGTCGGTGCGCCGCACCTCAACGCCGAGCACCTGCCGGTGTTCGCCTGCTCGATGGGCGACAACACCATCCACTACCTCGGCCATGTGAAGATGATGGGCGCCGTCCAGCCGTTCATCTCGGGCGCCATCAGCAAGACAATCAACACTCCCGAGGATGCGACCGTCGAGGACGTCGAGCAGCTGCACATCGACGCCTGGAAGCTGGGGCTCAAGGCGGTGGCGATCTACCGCGACAACTGCAAGGTGGCCCAGCCGCTGTCGACGGCGAAGACGGAGGCGGCCAAAGCGCCGGTGCCCGCCGACGACCCGACGGCCACGATCGACGCTGCGGCTGAGGAGCTCAAGGCCGAGATCTCACGCCTCGAGCAGATGGTGCGTCAGCCCATCCGCCACAAGCTGCCGCGCACCCGAACGTCGAAGACGCTGTCGTTCCGCGTGGCCGACTGCCACGGCTACGTCACCGTCGGCGAGTACGACGACGGCCGTCCCGGCGAGATCTTCCTAAAGGTTGCCAAGCAGGGCTCGACCCTGGCCGGGATCATGGACGCCTTCGCCATCTCGGTGAGCCACGGCCTGCAGTACGGCGTGCCGCTGCGGGCGTTCGTCGAGATGTACACGAACATGCGCTTCGAGCCGGCGGGCATGACCGACGACCCCGACATCCGCTTCGCCAGCTCGCTCGTCGACTACATCTTCCGGCGCCTGGCCGTCGAGTACCTGCCCTACGACGAGCGGGCCGAGCTCGGCATCCTCACCATCGAGGAGCGCAAGCAGCCCACCCTCCCCGGCGTGGAAGAGGCGACGACGCCGACGTCGAGCGGCAGCGAGATCGTCCCCGATCCCGCGCCGGCGAAGGCAGCACCGACGCCCGCCGCGTCCGAGGTCACGGCCAAGGACGCCCCGTACTGCTACGCGTGCGGCAACGTCATGCAGCGGGCCGGCAGCTGCTACGTCTGCACCAGCTGCGGCACCACCAGCGGCTGCTCGTAGCCGTTCTGTGGGTCGACAACGGGCCGTCGGCCCGTTGTCGGCTCCGAGAACGCGGGGCAGACAGGGGATCGCCAGCGAGTACGTCCGCGCGCGTGATGGAGCACGACGACGCGGCCTGGCCGGCGTTGCCGGTCGACGCCTCTACGCCTATCCAATTCCGCCGGCGATGCGCGACGCCGCCGTCCGTCCAAGGGAAGCGAGCTGGAACGACGAGCTCGGCGGTGAGTTCGTTCTTCCCTACGAGGTCGTGCGTACGGCCGACGATCCCGACCGCGTCCTCCTCGAGTTCCTGCACAGCACCTACGCGGCCGCCGCAGACGCTGCCGACTGCGACCGGCCGGCCTTGGAAGCAGACGCCCCGCCC
>CADDZP010000053.1 GCA_902812475.1 Actinomycetota bacterium
GCCGGCGTCCGGGCCACAGGCTTCGGGTTCCAGGCCCGCTACGTGCTTCCTGCGCTCGTCGCCATCCCCCTTCTCGCCGCCGACGTGCTCGCCCGGCAGCGAGCCGCCTGGGCGCGCCGTGTCGTGGCGGCCGTCGCCGTGTGCGTCGCCGCCGTGCAGGCGGTGGCGTGGTACGAGAACGGCCGCCGCTGGGCCGTCGGGGTCCATGGTCCATGGCTCTTCGCAGGCCGGGCCCAATGGTCGCCACCAGGTGGCTGGTATCCGTGGACGGCGGCCGCGGCAGTCGGGGCGGCACTGCTCATCGCCGCCGGCCTCCTGGCGGCGCGCGATCCACGACCCGACCGGCGACGTGTCTCCTAACCGAGCTTCATCTGGTTCGCCGGCCACTGCGGCCGGTAGTAGCCGTCGAAGCGCAGCTCGCCGCCTCGGAGTTCGCGGAAGGTCAGGAAGTCGCCCTTGTAGCCCTTGTGGTCGCCGGGGCCGAATTGGACGTAGCAGCCGGGGCCGCCGTTGGTGGCGGGCATCCAGCGGATGCGCTCCAGGCCGAGCTTGACCTCCCGGGGAATGGGAATCTTGGCGTTGGCGATGCCGTGGACGGCGGCGCGGGCGGTGTCGTACGCCAGGGCGACGACGACGTTGCGGGTGCGACGGCCGAAGCGGTTCTCCATGCGGTCGACGAGCGCCTCGTAGTTGGCATTGGCGCCGTCCTCGCCGAGTTGGTCGATCCCGTGCCAGCCTTCGAGCCCCTGCGCCCAGGCGTTCGAGTTCGAATAGAACATGAACGCCGTACCCATCACGCGCGGCGGGTCCCAACCGACGGCCTTGAAGGCGTCGGCGAAGTGGAACGTGGCGTACCCGTAGCCGCCGTAGTAGATGCCCTCCGTGCCCATGTCGCGCATGGCCGCCAGGTGCTCGGCCAGGCCACGGGGGTTTGGCTCGAGCATCACCTCGCGCGTGATCGTCATCCCCAGCTGCATGGCGGTGGAGCGGAAGTAGTCGGCGTAGTCGCGACCCGACGAGCCCGCCTCCCAGAAGAAGCCGACCTTCTCGAAGCCTCGCTGGTACAGCCAGTTGGCGCACATGACGGCCTCGGTGGGGATGTCGCCGTTGGCGACGGTGAAGCAGTACTCGCTGGCGAAGGCGTGGGCCCCCGTCCAGCCGATGACGGGCACACCCGTGGCGTCGACGGTGGCTTGCACCGTGAGGCTGTTGTCGGAGATCAGCGGTCCGAGAATGACGACGCAGCCCTGGTCGACCAGCCAGCGATAGCCCTCGATGACCTTGCGGTAGTTCTCGCGAGGCAGGCCGCGGGCGTCGGCGACGACGAGCTCGACGGGGCCGCGGCCCCACACGCCCTCGTTCATGGCGTCCTCGATGGCGAGGATCGTCGGGTCGAGCCAGTCGGCCAGCAGCTGGCCCAGGTCCATGTCGACCAGCACGCCGATCTTGACGGGTTCGAACGGGTCGCCCTGGGTGGCGACGCCACGCGTCGGCGGGTACACGACGATCGGCTGCACCGCCTTCTCGCCGAGGCTGCCGCCGCCCTCGTACCAGGCTTCCCCCTCGCCGCCCTGACCCTCCTGGTACGCGCTCGTGGCGTGACGCACATTGCACACGGCCCGATCGTCCCGGGCGATGCCCAAGTCGACGGGCGCCGGGAACATGCGCTCGGCGTACTGCCGCCTCGCCTCGTCGTCAGCCACCTCTCACCACCTCGAGTGCGTCCGGCCCACCGAACGGGGTCAAGGCGTCGGAGCAGGCAGCAGCCCCAACGGGATTCGAACCCGTGTCTCCACCTTGAGAGGGTGGTGTCCTAGGCCTCTAGACGATGGGGCCAACGCGCGCCCGGCGTCAGCCCGAGCGGTGATTGGTGGTCGTCAGCTTACAAACCCGGCCATGGCGCGGCTTGATCGCCGTCGCCGCCGGGTAAGTGGTTGCCATGAGCAAGATCGCTGTTGTCACGGGGGCATCGGCCGGCGTCGGGCGGGCCACCGCCGTCCTGTTCGCGCAGAAGGGGTTCGACGTCGCCCTCGTGGCCCGGGGCGAGGGCGGGCTCCAGGCCGCGGCCAAGGAGGTCGAACACGCGGGCCGGCGCGCCGTCGTCCTGCCCGCGGACGTCGCCGACTACGAACAGGTCGAGTCAGCAGCTGCGGCCGCCGAGGAATCACTGGGGCCGATCGACGTGTGGGTCAACGACGCCATGACGACCGTGTTCGCCCCGCTCGGCGACCTCGATCCCGATGACTTCAAGCGGGCCGTCGAGGTCACGTTCCTCGGGCAGGTGTGGGGCACCATGGCCGCCCTGAAGCGGATGCGCCCGCGGGACCGCGGGTCGATCGTGAACGTCGGCTCGGCGCTCGCGTTCATCGCCATTCCTCTGCAGGCGGCGTACTGCGCGGCGAAGTTCGCATGCCGCGGCTTCTTCGAGTCCGCTCGAGCCGAGCTGATCCACGAGGGAAGCCACGTGCGCATGTCGATGGTCCATCTCCCCGCCGTGAACACGCCGCAGTTCGACTGGTGCGAGACGTCGCTGCCGAGGCATCCCCAGCCCGTCCCTCCGATCTACCAGCCCGAGGACGTGGCCAAGTTCATCGTCGAAGCGGCTCACGACGGGCGCCGGGCGAAGATCGTCGGCTCGTGGAACAAGCTTCTCGTGGCGGCCGGGAAGGTCGCTCCGGGGCTGGCCAACCAGTACGCGGCGCGAGGCGCGTGGGAGACGCAGTTGACCGAGGAGCCGCTGTCGAAGGATCGACCCGTCAACCTCTTCGACCCCGTGGACGTGTTCAACGACGCCGGCGCTCACGGGCAGTTCGACGACAAGGCGGGCGGCTTCCTCGATCCCAGCTTCCTGCGGTCGCTGCCGCAAACGGCGAAGACGTTCGCCGCCGCCGCCCGGGCGACGACACTCGAGAAGCTCGAGCGTCGCCGCCGCTGACACCGTCCACCCGTCGATGGTGACGACGACCGCACCGGAGGCGGGGACAGCCAACGCCGCCAAGACGTCGGGCCTGCTGGGCCTGCTGGGCGACCGCGATTTCCGGAGCCTCCTGATCGGTCAGGGCGTGTCAGGTCTCGGCGACTGGATGGCGACGGTGGCGCTCATGGCGCCCGTACTGTCACTGACCGGTTCGTCCACGGCCGTCGGCGTCATCCTCGTGCTGCGACTGCTTCCCGCCGCCATCGCCGGGCCGCTGACCACCCGAGTCGTGCGCCGCTGGAACCGTCGCCACACCATGCTCGCCATGGACCTGGCCCGCGCCGCCATCGTCGCCGTCATCCCCCTCGTGGCCGCCGCCTGGTGGGTGTACTTCTGGGCGTTCGTCATCGAGGTGGGCGGGCTCATCTTCTTGCCGGCGCGCGACGCAGCCGTGCCCGACCTTGTCGACAACGCAGACCTCTCACTGGCCAACGGCCTCGTGCTCGGCTCCTCGTACGGGACGATGCCCTTGGGCGCCGCCGCCTTCGGGCTGGTGGCCGCGCTCGTCGCCGGCGGGCACGGCCGGGACGCCACGTCGGCCGTCTTCTGGGTCGACGCCGGCACGTTCCTGGTCTCGTTCGTCATGATCTGGCGCATTCGCTCGATCGACAGCGCCGCCTTCCAGCGGTCGGTCGAGCAGGCGGGCGACAACACCAGCTTCTTCGGCGCCTTCAAGCTCCGGCCCGTGCGTCTCATCGCACCGGCCGCAGCCGTCGTCGCCCTCGGTCTCGGCGCCCTGTTCTCCCTCGGCATCGTGTTCGTGCGCAGCGTGCTCGGTGCGAGCAACGCCGACTTCAGCTTTCTCATCGCCCTCTTCGGCGTGGGCGCCGCGTGTGGGCTGGGCCTCCTGCGATGGCTGGGCGGCGGGCTCCGAGTCGTGCGCTGGGCGGTCGTCGCCCAGGGGATCACGGTGTCGGGCATGAGCCTGGCACCCAACGTGTATGTCGCTTTCGCCGGCGCCATCGGCTTCGGCGCCGCCACTGCGATGGTCCTCACCGGCGCCATGAGCGAGCTGCAGGAGCGGCTCGACGACTACCAGCGCGTGATGGCCCTCGCCGCCTTTCACGTCATCATCCGCGCCGGGTTGGCGGCGGCGGCGATCGGCGCCGGCGTCGCCGCCGACCTGATCAGGGGTGTGAGCTGGCCGTTGATCGGTGCCCTGCCCCCGGCGCGCACGGTGCTCCTGCTGTCGGGCCTGGTGGTGGTCGCCGGCGCCGTGGGCTCCAGCGGATGGGAGCGGGTGCAGGCCGCCCGCTGATCGCCGGCGCCCTGGCGCCTCTGCGCGCTCGACGTCGCCCTACGACGCCTGGCGCGCGGAGACGGCGACCGCGGCGGCGACGGTGACGGGAGAACGTGGCTCGGGGGGGAGGACTCGAACCCCCAACAACAGGGCCAGAACCTGCCGTGTTGCCAATTACACCACCCCCGAATGGGTGCAGGGAGCGAGGCTACCCGACGTCCCGTCGCACGACGCTCTTGACGCCGGCTTCGCGGCGGAACCCGACGATGCGGCCGACGGCGACGGCGACGGTCTCCCTTCCCATGTACTCGGTGGCGTCCAAGCCCCTGATGGGGCTGGTACGGGTGGGCGAGACCGCCGCGTCGAGGCCGAGCTCGGCCGCCATCCCGCCGATGCGCAGCGAGTGGAAGGGATCCGAGACGAGCACGACGTCGTGGATACGACGGACCTTGAGGAAGGCCGCCACCGCGGCGAGCGACTGCCACGACGACTGGCCCGACACCTCGCGCAGGATGTCGGAGTCGGGCACTCCCTTGGTGTGGAGGTAGTCGGCCGAAGCGGTCGCCTCGGTGAACTTGTCGCCGGGCTGGCGGCCCCCGGTGACGACGATCACGGGGGCGACGCGCTTCTGGTAGAGGTCGACGGCGTGATCGAGGCGGGCCCGCAGCACGGCCGACGGCCGTCCGTTGTACTGAGCGGCACCGAAGACGACGATCGCCTGGCTCTTGTGGGCGCCGTCGCGGCGGGACGCCAACCACACCTGCCCGAAGGTGACGGCGGCGTAGACCACGGCGCCAACGACGACGGCGGCGACCACCTTCACGGCGATGCCGGCGCCCCGCCCCACGACTACTCCGCTGCTTGCTCCGCCAACCGGGCGCGGGCGGCCTGCAGTCGGTCCAGCACTCGCTGACGCCCCAGCACAGCGAGCGACTCGAAAAGCGGCGGCCCGACCGTGCGCCCGGTGACCGCGACCCGGATGGGTGCTTGCGCCTTCGCCAGCTTCAGCCCGTGGCCCACGGCGACCGCGAGCGTCACGCCGTGGAGCGCCTCGGACGTCCACTCGGTGGTCTCGTACGCAGCCACGGCGTCGTCCAGCACGTCGGCAGCGGGCGGCTTCATGGCCTTGTTCCACGCCTTCTCGTCGATGACGGGCTCGTCGAGGAACAGAAAGTCGACCATGGCGGGCACCTCGGCCAGGGTCTTGACCCGCTCCTGCACGAGCGGCGCCATGCGGTCGAAGACGTCGGCGTCGAAGTTCTCCGGTGGCCACGGCGGGTCGGTTTCCAGCCACGGCAGCGACTCGCGGACGAATGTGGCGACCGGCAGCGCTCGGATGTACTCGCCGTTGATGTGGTCGAGCTTCTGGTGGTCGAAGAAGGCGGCCGCCTTGGTGACGTCCTCGAGGCGGAACTCGGCGACGACGTCGTCGATCGGAACGATCTCCCGGCCGTCGCGCGGCGCCCACCCCAGCAGGGCGAGGTAGTTGCGGAGGGCCTCGGCCAGGTAGCCCTTGTCGCGGTAGTCCTCGAGGGCCACGTCGCCGTGGCGCTTGGACAGCTTCTGGCGGTCCTGCCCGACGAGCAGCGGCAGGTGGGCGAACACCGGTTGTTCGGTCGTCCCCAGCGCCTCGCGCACCAGCAGCACCCGAGCCGTCGAGGGCAGCAGGTCCTCGCCCCTGATGACGTGGGTGATGCCCATGTCGACGTCGTCCACGGCGTTGGCCAGATAGAAGGTCGGGTGCCCGGTCGAGCGAACGATGACGAACTCCTCGAGCGTGGAGTTGTCGACCGTGATGTCGCCCCGAATGACGTCGGTGAACGTCGTCGCTCCTTCGGCAGGCGGCCGAAAGCGGACGGCGCCTCCCTCCCGGTAGGCATGGCCGGACGCGACGAGCTTGTCGGCTGCCTCGGCGTAGAGGTGGGCCCGCTCGGACTGGCGGAACGGACCCTCGTCCCAGTCGAGGCCCAGCCACCGCAGCGTCGACTGGATGCCGGTGACCCACTCCTCGCGGGTGCGCTCGATGTCGGTGTCTTCGATGCGGAGGATGAACGTGCCGCCCGCGTGGCGCGCGAACAGCCAGTTGAACAGAGCCGTGCGGGCACCGCCGACGTGCAGGAAGCCCGTCGGAGAGGGAGCGAAACGAACCCGCACGTCTGACACGAGGCGAGGCTACTGACCGTCGATAGCCTCGCTTCGGCATGGCGAAGGCGCGGGTGCTCACCCCCAAGAGCGAGAGCTTCCCGGACTGGTATCAGGACGTGATCGCCAAGGCCGAGCTGGCCGAGAACGGCCCGGCCCGGGGCACGATGGTCATCCGGCCGTACGGGTGGGCGATCTGGGAGCGCATGCAGGCCGAGGTCGACCGCCGCATCAAGGACGCCGGCGCCCAGAACGCTTACTTCCCGCTGTTCATCCCCGAGTCCTATCTGCACAAGGAGGCCGAGCACGTCGAGGGCTTCAGCCCCGAGCTGGCTGTCGTCACCCACGGCGGCGGCAAGGAGCTCGAGGAGCCGCTCGTCGTGCGGCCCACCAGCGAGACGGTCATCAACGCCTACTTCTCGAAGTGGCTCCAGAGCTACCGGGACCTGCCGCTGCTGATCAACCAGTGGGCCAACGTGGTGCGGTGGGAGCTGCGCCCGCGGCTGTTCCTCCGGACGACCGAGTTCCTCTGGCAGGAGGGCCACACCTGCCATGCGTCCGAGGCGGATGCGCGCGACTACGCCCTGCGCATCCTCAGCGAGGTCTACGAGCAGTTCATGGTGGACGTCCTCGCCATCCCCGTCCTTACGGGCGCCAAGACCGAGAACGAGCGCTTCGCGGGGGCCGACCAGACGTGGACGTGCGAGGCGATGATGGGCGACGGCAAAGCGCTGCAGATGGGCACCAGCCACCTGCTCGGTCAGAACTTCGCCAAGGTCTTCGACACACAGTTCCTCACCGAGGCGGGTGAGCGCGAGTACGCGTGGCAGACGTCGTGGGGCGTCTCCACGCGCATGGTCGGTGGTCTCATCATGGTGCACGGCGACGATGCCGGCCTCAGGCTCCCCCCTGCGCTGGCCCCTGTCCAGGTCGTCGTCGTCGTCGTCCGCGATGAAGGCGGCGCGGGCGAGAAGGCGGAGGCGTTGGCCAAGCAGCTGAAGGCGGCAGAGATCAGGACCGAGCTCGACGCCCGCGACACGCCCTTCGGAAGGCGCGCCGTCGAGTGGGAGTTGAAGGGGGTGCCCGTCCGCATCGAGCTCGGGCCGCGCGACATCGCCTCCGGGAACGCCATCGTCGTGCGCCGGGACCGGGCCGAGAAGGAGACGACACCGCTCGACGGCCTGCCGGTCCGCCTGCCTGAGGTGCTCGACGAGATCCAGCAGTCGCTGATGCAGCAGGCCAAGGACCGCCAAGAGCACCGCACAGCCGACGTGGCGACCGTCGGCGAAGCTGTCGGGGCGGCGCGTACCGGTTTTGCCCGCATGCCGTGGGACGGCGCCGGCGAGCTCGAGGACAAGCTGAACCAGGAAGGCGTCAGCGTGCGCTGCCTGCGCCGCACCGACGGCAGCGTGCCCCTTTCGAGCGACGAGGACGACCTGGTCGCGGTCGTCGCCCGCGCCTACTGAGCTCCGTGGGCCAAGCCGTCGTCACCGTCGACGCCTTCACCGACCGACCCTTCGCCGGCAACCCGGCAGCCGTGTGCGTGCTCGACGCCTTCCCCGACGACGGCTGGATGCAGGCGGTCGCCCGGGAGATGAACCTGTCCGAGACGGCGTTCCTCGTCGATCGAGACGACGGTGACCGGGACTTGCGCTGGTTCTCCCCCACGGTCGAAGTCGACATCTGTGGCCACGCGACGCTTGCGAGTGCCCATGTGTTGTGGGAGGACGGCCGTGTCGCCAAGGGCAAGCCGATCCGCTTCCACACAAGAAGCGGCGTACTCGGTGCCGAGCGCGACGGCGACTGGATCGAGCTCGACTTCCCCGCGGCGCCGGCCGACGATGCCCTCGTCGAGGTCAGAGAGCTGCCCTCGGAAGATCGGCTGCGTGCCTTCGAGCCCGACATGGCCGAGCTCGAACAGCTCACGGCACGGGTCGTGTACTACACGGCGCCCGGCACCGACGGCTTCGACTACGCCGACCGCGTCTTCGGGCCCAAGGTCGGCATCCCCGAGGACCCGGCCACGGGCTCGGCCCACTGCACGCTGGGGCCGTTCTGGGCCGAGCGCCTCGGCAAGAGAGAGCTCATGGCCCACCAGCTCTCGGCCCGCGGCGGCGTCTTCCGCGTTCGCGTCGACGGCGACCGAGTGAAGATCGCCGGCCAAGCCGTGACCGTGCTCCGAGCGACGCTCAACGCCGGCTCCTGACGAACCGCCCCTCAGAGGACCACGACTGAGCGCAGAACCTCGCCGCGCTCCATCTTTTCGAACGCCTCCTCGACCTGGTCGAGGGCGATCGTCTCGGACACGAAGCCGTCGAGGTCGAGCTTGCCGCGTAGGTAGAGGTCGACGAGCATCGGGAAGTCGCGGGACGGGAGGCAGTCGCCGTACCACGACGACTTCAGGGCGCCACCCCGGCCGAACAGCTCGATGAGCGGTAGCTCGACGGTCATCTCGGGCGAGGGAACGCCGACCTGGACGACGGTGCCGGCGAGGTCGCGAGCGAAGAAGGCCTGCTTCCACGTGTCGGGCCGACCGACCGCCTCGATGACGACGTCGGCGCCGTTGCCGTCGGTCAGCGACTTGATGGCCTCGACCGGATCGATCGACGACGCGTCCAGGACATCGGTCGCCCCGAACGCCCGGGCCCACTCGAGCTTGCGGGGGTCGACGTCGACGGCGATCACCTTGCGGGCGCCGGCGAGGGCGGACGCTGCGATGGCGGCGTCGCCCACGCCGCCGCATCCGATGACGGCGACGGTGTCGCCCCGGGATACTCCGCCCGTGTTGACGGCGGCGCCGAAGCCCGCCATCACCCCGCAGCCGATGAGGCCGGCGGCCTCGGGACGGGCGGCGGGGTCGACCTTCACCGCTTGGCCGGCGGCCACCAGGGTCTTGTCGGCGAAGGCGCCGATGCCGAGAGCGGGCGACAGCGGCGTGCCGTCGAGGAGCGTCATCGGCCGGGTGGCGTTGAGGCTGCCGAAGCAGTACCAGGGCCGGCCGCGGCGGCACGACCGGCATTCGCCGCACGGCGCCCTCCACGCCAGCACGACGTAGTCGCCGGGCTCCACGTTGGTGACGCCGTCGCCCACGGCCTCAACGGTGCCGGCCGCCTCATGGCCCAGCAGGAACGGGAAGTCGTCGTTGATCGCCCCTTCCCGGTAGTGCAGGTCGGTGTGGCACACCCCGCACGCCTGCACACCAACGAGCGCCTCGCCCGGTCCGGGATCGGGCACCCGGATCGCGGCGATCTCGACCGGCTTGCCCTTCGCCACCGAGACGACCCCTCGCACCTCCTGCGGCATGTGCCCTCCCGTACTGGTCCGCTCGTTCCCGCTCATTCTTGGCGCAGAAATGTGCGAATACCGAGCATTTCTGCGCCGAGAATGCTGCGCTGTTGTTCAGCTATCTCCGAGAAGGCGGCGGGCGATGACGACCCGCTGCACCTGGTTGGTCCCTTCATAGATCTGGGTGACCTTGGCGTCGCGGAAGTAGCGCTCCATCGGGAAGTCCTTGACGTAGCCGTAACCGCCGAGGAGCTGGACGCCGTTGGTCGTGACCTCCATGGCCGTGTCCGACGCCAAGCACTTGGCCATCGCACCGATCTTCGCCAATTCCCCGCCGGGATCGCCCTCGTCGATGAGCGCCGTCGCCCGATAGACGAGCGCGCGTGCCGCCTCGGTCTTCATGGCCATGTCCGCGAGCGCGAACTGCACGCCCTGCAGCTCGGCGATGGGGCGGCCGAACTGCTCGCGCTGCTTCACGTAGGCGGTGGCCTGGTCGATGGCGCCCTGGGCGATGCCGACGGCCTGGGCGCCGATCGTCGGGCGGCTTCGGTTCAGCGTGTTCATGGCGATCGAGAAGCCCTCGCCCTCGGCGCCGATCCGGTTCTCGACCGGAACGCGGGCGCCCTCGAGAATGACCTCACCGGTCGGGCTGCCGCGCACGCCCATCTTGTCCTCGAGCTTGCCGAATCTGAGGCCCATCTCGCGCTCGACGACGAAGCACGAGATCCCACGGCTGCCGGCGTCGGGGTCGGTCTTGGCGAAGACGATGTAGACGTCGCTGATGCCGGCGTTGGTGATCCACGACTTCATCCCCGAAAGGACGTACGAGTCGCCGTCTCGCACCGCTCTGGCCTTCATCGACGCAACGTCCGAGCCCGCCTCGGGCTCCGACAAGCAGTAGGAGCCCTGGCTCTCACCGGATGCGATGCGGGGGACGTAGCGCCGCCTGAGCTCGTCGGAGCCCCAGTTGAGGATTGGGATGGTGGCGAGCCGGGAGATCAGGATCGTGAGCGCCGTCGACGCGCAGACCCGGGCGAGCTCCTCGACCATGATCGCCTGGGTCGTGCTGTCGGCGCCGGCACCGCCGTACTCGACCGGGATGCCGAGCGCCGGTAGCTCCATGGCCCGGCAGTCGGCGAAGTTCTCCCACGAATAGGCCGCGGTGCGGTCGATGTCGGCCGCTCGGGGGGCGATCTTGTCCTCGGCGAACTGGCGTACAGCCGCCCGGAACTCCTTCTGCTCGTCGGTGAGTGTGATCGGTTGGGACATCAATGGCAGTCTGACACCGTGGCCATTCCTGAGCCGGCCGGGCCGATCAACGACGCGTCCGAGACGATCCCCGCCGAGGTCAAGCACCCGATCGCCTTCCGCGGTCCGTACGCGGACGGACCGCCGCCGTCGGCACTGGAGGTCGACGCTCCGTCGCTCACGGCGTTCGGCTTCCGGGAGATCCGCCACATGGTCGAGATCTACCTGGTGTTCCTCGTGGTCTTCGTACGCACGCTGGTACGGGTGGTCCTCAACCGGGGGCGGTCGTGGGCCACCGAGCTGTCCGAGGGCGTGGTCCAGGCGTTCGAGCTGCTGGGCCCGACGTTCGTGAAGTTGGGACAGCTGATCGCCTCGTCGCCGGGGCTGTTCCCCCGGCCCCTCGCCGACGCCTGCCTCCGCTTCCTGGACGAGGTGCCGCCCTTCCCGGCCGAGACGGCCCGCCGGATCATCTGCGAGGACCTGGGGCGCCCTGTGTCGCAGATCTTCCGGTCCTTCGACGACACACCGCTGTCGGCTGCGTCGATCGCCCAGGTGCACGCCTGCGTCCTCGTCGACGGCCGCCAAGCCGTGCTCAAGGTGCAGCGTCCCGACATCACGGCCCGCATGAACCGCGACCTGCGCATCATGTACCGGATCGCCAAACTGCTGATGCGCACGACGGCGGGGCGCCTGGCCAACACCCAGGGGGTCATCGAGGATCTGCACGCCGTCACCAACCAGGAGCTCAACTCGGCCCTGGAGGCCTACCGCCAGGCCAAGTTCCGCGAGAACATCCCGCTCTTCGGCGACAACAAATGGGTGACGGCGCCGGAGGTCTACTGGGACTACTGCGGTCCCCGCGTCGTCGCCATGGAGCGGATGTACGGCACACCCCTCGACGACTTCCACGAGGTCGAGCGCCGCGGTATCGACGGGGAGCTCATGCTGCGCCGAGGCGTCAAGGTGTGGATGGAGGCTGCCCTCCGCCACGGCCCCTTCCACGGCGACGTCCACGCCGGCAACCTGTGGCTGCTCGAGGACGACCGGGCCGCCTACCTCGACTTCGGGATCATGGGCGACCTCCCTGTCGAGTACCGTCACGCGCTCTCCGACGCCATCTACACGGTGATGATCGACAACGACTTCACCCGCATCGTCCGCGCGTGGAAGCGACTCGGCATCGTCCCCGAGTCGATCGGCGCCGACGAGGTGATCGCCGAGCAAGTCAAGATGGTCATTGAGCCGCTCCTCAACCTGACCATCGGCCAGGTCAGCCTCGGCGAGCTGCTGAAGCAGCAGCTGGAGATGGCCGAGCAGTTCGGCGTCGCCAAGTCCCCCAAGGAGCTGGCCCTCGTCACCAAGCAGCTGATGTACTTCGAGCGCTACGCCAAGGTCCTGGCGCCCGACTACGTGATGATCCGGGACATCTTCCTGGTCAAGAACCTCTTCCCGGAGGCCGTGGCCAAGAAAGCCGCCGAGGAAGGCATCACGCTGCCCGAGGCGTAGTCAGGTGGTCGAGGAGCAGGCGGTTGAGGTCGTCGGCCGCTTGTTCGGGGATCCAGTGGCTGATGCCTTCGAGCACCTCGAACCGGTAGGGACCGTCCACGTACTCGGCAGTCGCTTCGGCACCGTCGCGTCCGAGGGCGTTGTCCTCGGTGCTCCACACGAACATCGTCGGCATGGTGATCGCACCGATGTCGCCGACGAGGCCGGGGCGCATGGCGCGGTACCAGTTCAGGGCGGCGGTGAGCGCGCCCGGCTGCGAGAGCACCTCGAGGTACTTCTCGACATCCTCGGGGGGCCCAGCGGTGCCGAGCATCACGCGCAGCCGCATGAAGTCGTCCTCGGAGAGCAGCTCCTCGGCCTTGCCCTCCTGGCGGAACACGCCGATGTACGACGAGCGGCTCTTCTGGTCGTCGCCTTGGAGCGCAGCGGCGAACGCCTTCGGATGGGGCACCGACACGATGTTCAGCGTGCGCAGGCGCTCCTGGTGGGTGCCGCCGACAGCCCACGCGACCGCCGCGCCCCAGTCGTGGCCCACGAGGTGGAACCGGTGGCCGCCCAGCCAGTCTGCGACGGCGAGGACGTCGGCGACCAAGTGCTCGACGGCGTAGTTCTCCACGCCCTCGGGGCGGGCGCGGGGCGAGTAGCCGCGCTGGTCGGGGGCGACGGCGCGGTAGCCGGCGTCTCCGAGCACCTGCAACTGCGCTCGCCACTCCCACGACGTCTGCGGGAACCCGTGCAGCAGCAGGACGAGCTCGCCGTCGGCGGGCCCGGCGGCGCGAGCGTCGAAGACGAACTCCCCGACGGGGATCTCCACCCGCTCGAACCGGTCGGCCACGAGGCTTAGGCGGTGCTCTTCAGGAGGGAGCGCCAGTCGGACAAGCGCTCGCGGACCTGAGCCGGGGTGAGACGCAGCGTCTCTTCGGGGACGAGGTCGGCGATCCGGCGCTGGTCCCAGTAGTGGTCGCGGGCGCCCTCGAAGAGCGGACGCCGGAACTCGACCAGGTCGGCGGGAGCTTCGCCCAAATAGCCCCACAGGGTGAAGGCCAGCTCGAGGTCGTAGATCACAGGCGCCCGGCCGAACAGCGAGCAGCGCTTGGTCGCCACGCCCAGGCAGCCGGCCACGGCGTCCTCCGGGTGCTCGCCGTCGGTCAACACGAGGCGGTCTTCGAAGCGCCGGGCCAGCGTGAGGGCGTAACCCTGGTCGGGACCGGGGCGGCCGAACTTGTCGCCCGTCGGCTGGCCGCTCTGCAGGTCGGCGGGCCGGTCCGCCTTCCACGAGCCCGGCGCGGGGATCGGCTCCTTGAGCCGCGGGAGCTCGTTCAGCGAGACGGGGACGTACTCCGGGGCGGCCACAGCGCCGTTCTACTCGGGATTGTGGAGCAGCCCGAAGACGATGGAGTCGCACAAGGCCTGCCACGACGCCTCGATGATGTTGTCGGACACGCCGATCGTCGACCACGAGCGCTCGCCGTCGGTGCTGTCGATGAGCACCCGGGTCACGGCACCCGTGCCCTTGGCAGTGTCGAGCACGCGGACCTTGTAGTCGGTGAGATGGACCCGTTCGAGCACCGGGTAGTTCGAACCGATGGCGAGACGCAGCGCCCGGTCGAGCGCGTTGACAGGGCCGTTGCCCTCGGCCGTCGCCACCTTTCGCTCGCCACCCACGTGCACCTTGACGGTGGCCTCGGTGGTGAAGGCGCGATCGCCGATCTCATCGGTGATGACCCGGAACGACTCCATGCGGAAGAAGTCCTGTTCCCACCCGGTGGCCCGGCGCAGCAGCAGCTCCAGCGAACCGTCGGCCGCCTCGAAGTGATAGCCCTCGTGCTCCAGGCGCTTGAGCTCGTCGACGACCTCCGACAGCGTCGGACCGTCCAGCGCCAGGCCGAGCTCCTTGGCCTTCAACTGCAGCGTCGACTTGCCCGCCAGCTCGGAGACGACGAAGCGGGTGCCGTTGCCGACGGC
>CADDZP010000054.1 GCA_902812475.1 Actinomycetota bacterium
GGCGAAGGCCTCGAAGGGCTGGTCGGGTCGCGGGAGGCGGCCGGCGGTCATGGGAGGACGCCTGATGCCCCCGAGGAAGTCGCCGTCGATGGCGCCGAAGGGATTGAGGTTGCCGAGCCCGGCGCCGGTGGCCGTCGGCGAGAGGAAGAGGTAGCTCGCCTGGGCCCACGCCGCCACCTGCGGCAGCGAGGAGATGCGCGGGAGGGCGCTGGGGTCGTTCACGAGCACGCCGAGGTCGTCAGGCCGGTTGTACCGAACGAAGCGGGTGACGGCCGTGTCGGTGCGACGGGCGCCGGCGATGGCGGCGATCACGGCACCGCCCGCCAGCCCGACGAGCGCCACCAGGGCGACCGTCGCCCATATGCGGCGCCGGAGTTGGGCGGCCGCAGCGATCCGTACCGCCGTCACCGGGCCGCCTTGCGGGGCTGTGACGGAGCCGGTGCCGTGCTCA
Organism: Actinomycetota bacterium; assembly: GCA_902812475.1. GTDB lineage: Bacteria > Actinomycetota > Acidimicrobiia > Acidimicrobiales > AC-14 > CADDZP01. The sequence continues at coordinate 452 of CADDZP010000054.1, forward strand.
CTGGTTCCCTCGCCGTTGGCTCGCTCACTCGGCCCTGAGCACCTCGGCGGGGTGGACCTTGCCCGCCGCCCAGCCCGGGGCGCCGGCCAGCACGTTGGCGACGACGAGCGTGGCGGGGACGACGAGGAGGACGGCCGCGAGCGGGACGACCGGCGGCGACACGCTCCCGGCACCGCTGGCGACCAGTCGCCACGTCCAGCGCCCGAGGGCAATCCCACCGGGGACGCCCAGGACGACGGCGGCCACGGCGAGCGTGGTCGCCTGCCACGCCACGGTCGCGGACACCTGCCGGCGGACGAACCCGAGCGTCTTCAGGACCGCCAGGTCGCGGCGATGGCGGCGCACCGAGGTGAGCAGGCTCAGCCCGAGCGCGCCCACGGCGAGGATCACGAGGACGCCCGCCAGTGCGTACGGCAGGAAGTCGACGCGAGCGAGGTCACCGACCTCACCTCCCGGGAACGGCACAAGCACTTCTCGGCCGAACTGGTCGAGCAACGAATGGATTGCGGCCGTCTTGCTCACGCCCGGGCGGAAGCGCACGAAGAACTGCAGCACCGGCGTGCTCGGGGCCACACTGCGCAGGGCGGCCATGGTCACTGTGCCGCCGCTCGAGAGCTTGGCCGACATGTCGCCGGCCGTCGGCGAGAGCACAGTGCCGACGATGTGCATGGGCCTGCTCTGGTCCCCGGCGCGCAGTGTCACCGAATCGCCGACGCGCTTGTGCAGCTGGCGCAGGGTGTCGCGTCCCAAGGCGATCTCCTCGTCGCTCACCGGCGCCCGTCCGTCGACGACGGTGGGCGTGATGGCACCCTTCAGCCCCTCGACGCCGAAGATGTTGCTCGTGGTCGGGCCGCCGCCGCCGACGTTGTGGTTGTCGACGGTGACCCCGTCGGTTCCACCGAACCCGGCGAAGGCGGCCACGAAGTGGTTGGCCGCCAGCTTGTCGACCATCTGCTTGTGCAGCGGATCGGCGGCCGGGTCGCCCTCATAGGGCTGGGTGTTGGGGTTGCCGACGACCACGTCCCAGTTCCACCCCTGCTGTTTGGGGGTGTCGACCAAGTGGTTGAGGCTGACGCCGAACGTGACGGCGGCCACCACGCCCGCGACGGCGACGAATGAGCCCACCAGCGCCGTGCGAAACGCCATGCCGCGACTCCCGCGCTCGAATGACATCCCCACACCGGCGACAGCCGCCGGCCCAAGGCCTGAACCCGCCACGGCAGCGGTGACCGGGCCGGGGCGAGCCGGCGCCTGGGACAGTGCGTCGGCGGACATGGCGCTGGCTGCGCGCCAGGCGGGCAGCAGGGCGCGGAGAATGGTCACGACGACAACGGCGCCGAAGCCGATGGTGAGCACGGCGGCGTTGACCGAGACGCCGGGGTGGCTCTCCGCCCGTCTGGCCAGGCCGATCGGGGTCAGCGGCGAAAGGGCGACGGCCACAGCCATGGCAACCGCGCCACCGCCGACGGCGATCACCGCCGCCCGCACCAGCGGAATCGCCGTCAGGTGTCGTCGCCGCAGACCCATCGCCGCCAGCGTCGGGTTGTCGGCGGCGTCGGCCATGACCTGACGGGACAATGCCTGACCCATGATCAGCAGGGCGGCGGCCCCGGCGAGTGCCGCGAACAAGACCAGGGCGATGGCCTCCAGGTGGATCGCCCGCTGTGACTTCCGTGCCGCCTGCTGGATGTCGGAGCCGGCGTGCACGTCGTTGGCGCCGACGTCGAGCGATCCCAGCTGCCGCTGGAACGCCGGGAAGTCAGCCAGACCGTGGCGGAGGCGGATGCGGAAGCCTTCGATGCCAGGCAGCTCCTCGAAGTCCTGGCCTTGGTCGTCGGCGAACCGGTGCAGGAACGCGGGCGTGAGCAGGATGCCGCCCGCGCCCTCGTAGATGGCGTCGCCGGTCACCGTCGCCGGCGGCACCTCCACGGTCGTCGGGTCGCGCACGATGCCGACGATGCGGAACGTGTACGCCGGCCCCTCGGCCGCGGGGAGGGCGCCGAACCCGCCGACGGCGAGGTTGCCGTTCTGCTGGGCGCTGTACGAGTAAAGGGTCACCCGGCTGCCGAGGTGGAGGTGGCGGAGGCGGGCCGTGACGTCGTCCACCACCGCTTGGTCGACGCGGTCGAGGTTGGCCAGCCGTCCCTTCAGCACGAGCGGCCGATCGAGGGTGCGGAAGGCGTGGGCGTCGGCCGCGGCGAAGGGGTTGATGGCGCCCACCTCCTTGCCGGCACGGTCGGGCGACATGAACATGTACGGCGCCCGGCCGACGTCGGCCACTTGCGGGAGGTGGACCAGGCGGTCGCGGTCGGCCATGAGCTTCTGCGTGAACGCCTGCACCTTGTCTGGAGGCAGGTCCTGCGGCGGCCCGGTGAGGCCCTCGACGCCGGGGAACATCGAGGTGGGCCCGTTGACCACGACGTACAGGTCCTCGGGCTTGCTGTAGGCCACGAAGCGCTTCATCGCCGAGTCGGTGCGGCTGGCGCCCGCGACGGCGGCAACGACCACTCCGCCGGCCAAGCCGAGGAGGACGACGAGGGCGACAGTCGCCCCCCACCGGCGCCGCAGTTGGGCCCGGGCGGCAATCCAAACAGCCGTCACGCGACTCGCATTGTGGCTGGTCCGGGCTGTGACAGACAGGGCGCCTGCCCGCATTTCGGAGGTGGTGGCAGCCTGTCAAGCCTTGACCTTGCGGGCCTTTGGGCTTACCCTTCCCGCAGCCCGATTCGGGGGCCTTGCCCTCGCGTCTCTTCAGGCGTAAACTGACGCGTTGCCGTGCCGCCCCGCGTCAAGCCTGCTGCAAAACCCGGTTTGACCAGGCGCGCCCCGGCTCCGTCATTGGCACCCTGAGGAGTCGCCTTGCCTCGTTCCGTCGCCCGGGAACGTTTCTCTTTCGCCAGCCTCGATCAGGTCCTCCCGCTGCCGGACCTGATCGCCATCCAGCGCGAGTCGTTCAAGTGGTTCCTCGAAGGCGGGCTGTCGGAGACCTTCGCCGACATCAGCCCCATCGAGGACTTCACCGGCCAGCTCCGTCTGGAGCTGGAGTTCGACGCGTCCGATCCTGACCTCCGTCCGCCGCCCAAGTTCTCGGTGGACGAGTGCAAGGAGAAGGACATGACCTTCTCCGCCCCGATCTTCGTCCGGGCCCGCTTCATGAACGCCACCACGGGCGAGATCAAGGAGCAGACGGTCTTCATGGGGGACTTCCCGATGATGACCGGCAAGGGCACCTTCATCATCAACGGCACCGAGCGCGTGATCGTGTCGCAGCTGGTCCGGTCGCCGGGCGTCATCTTCCAGCAGGGCCGCGACGCCAAGACCATCGCCACCGGCACCATCCACCCCTACCGCGGCGAGTGGATCGAGTTCGACGTCGAGCAGAAGCCGGGCAAGGACGTGACGGCCGGCACGCGCGTCGCCCGCAAGCGCCGCCTGTCGCTGTTCGTGCTCCTGCGCGCCCTCGGCTACGACGAGGAGAACGCGCCGGGCCTGCTGGAGCGCTACGTCCGCCACTTCGACTTCCTCGAGGGCCAATGGGAGAAGGAGCGCGACCTGGCGCCGACGCGTGAGGAAGCGCTGCTCGAGATCTACAAGCGGGCCCGTCCCGGCGAGCCGCCCTCGGTCGAGTCCGCCCGCGCCTACTTCGAGAACGCTTTCTTCAACCCCAAGCGCTATGACCTCACCCGCGTCGGCCGCTACAAGCTCAACCGCCGCCTCGGCCCCGAGATCGACAAGAACGCCGAGACGTTCGGCATCGACTTCGAGCGCCCGGCCCAGGGCCAGGGCGTCCTGAGCCCCAGCGAGATCTTCGCGGCCACGACATACCTGCTGAACCTGGCCGACCGCCGTCCCGGCTACCGCCTCGACGACCAGGACAGTTTCTCCAACCGCCGCATCCGCTCGGTGGGCGAGCTCATCCAGAACCAGGTGCGCATCGGCCTCTCCCGCATGGAGCGGGTCGTCCGCGAACGCATGACCACCCAGGACGTCGAGGCCATCACGCCCCAGACGCTCATCAACATCCGGCCCGTGGTCGCCGCCATCAAGGAGTTCTTCGGCACCAGCCAGCTCTCCCAGTTCATGGACCAGACCAACCCGCTGGCCGGCCTCACCCACCGCCGCCGTCTCTCGGCGCTGGGCCCCGGCGGTCTGAGCCGCGAGCGGGCCGGCTTCGAGGTCCGCGACGTCCACACCACCCACTACGGACGCATGTGCCCGATCGAGACGCCTGAGGGCCCGAACATCGGACTCCAGGGCTCGCTCGCCACCTACGCCCGGGTGAATGACTACGGCTTCATCGAGACGCCCTACCGAGTCGTCGAGAACGGCCGGGTCACCGAGGAGATCGTCTACCTCACCGCCGACGAAGAGGAAGAGCACGTCATCGCCCAGGCGAACACGCCGATCGACGGCCGCGGCAACTTCGCTGAGGACCGCGTGCTCGTGCGCCGCGGCCCCCAGGGACCCGGCCTGCAGGTCGGCGCCGGCGGCACGTCGTACGGCAGCACCAGCGAGATCGACTTCGTCCCCGCCGACGAGGTCGACCTCATGGACGTGTCGCCGAAGCAGATCGTGTCCGTCGCCACGGCGATGATCCCGTTCCTCGAGCACGATGATGCCAACCGGGCGCTCATGGGCGCCAACATGCAGCGCCAGGCGGTGCCGCTTGTCCGGGCCGAGGCGCCCTACATCGGCACCGGCATCGAGGAGCGCGCCGCCCGCGACGCGGGCGACGTCATCCTGGCCGAGGGCGCCGGCGAGGTCACCGAGGTCACCGGCGATCACATCACGGTCCAGTACAACCGCCAGGACCTCGGCCGGAAGATCTACCCGCTGGCCAAGTTCCGCCGCTCGAACCAGGGCACCTGCATCAACCAGAAGCCGATCGTCGAAGAGGGCCAGAAGATCAGCCCGGGCGACGTGCTGGCCGACGGGCCGTCCACACACCACGGCGACCTGGCCCTGGGCAAGAACCTGCTCGTGGCCTTCATGCCGTGGGAGGGCTACAACTTCGAGGACGCCATCATCCTGAGCGAGCGCCTCGTGAAGGACGACGTCCTCACGTCGATCCACATCGAGGCCCACGAGGTCGACGCCCGCGACACCAAGCTGGGCGCCGAGGAGATCACCCGGGACATCCCCAACCTCTCCGAGGAGATCCTCAAGGACCTCGACGAGCGCGGCATCATCCGCATCGGCGCCGAGGTCGGTGCCGGCGACGTGCTCGTCGGCAAGGTCACGCCCAAGGGCGAGACCGAGCTCACGCCGGAGGAGCGCCTGCTGCGCGCCATCTTCGGCGAGAAGGCGCGTGAGGTCCGCGACACCAGCCTCAAGGTGCCCCACGGCGAGTCCGGCAAGGTCATCGACGTCAAGGTGTTCAGCCGCGACGAGCAGCACGAGCTCGCCCCCGGCGTCAACCAGCTCGTCCGTGTCTACGTCGCCCAGCGGCGCAAGATCTCCGAGGGCGACAAGCTGGCCGGCCGCCACGGCAACAAGGGCGTCATCTCCAAGATCCTGCCGGTGGAGGACATGCCGTTCCTCGAGGACGGCACGCCCGTCGACATCATCCTCAACCCCTTGGGCGTCCCCAGCCGTATGAACGTGGGCCAGGTGCTCGAGGCCCACCTCGGCTACGCAGCGCGGTGGGGCTGGGACGGCGCCGACGGCGCCGCCGGGCCGGTTCGGGGCACCGAGGGGAAGACGCGGCCGATCACCGATCCGGCGGTGTGGATCTCGACGCCGGTGTTCGACGGCGCCCACTGGGACGAGACCGAAGACGCCGGCGAGCACCCGACGATCCGGGAGATGTTCACCAAGCTGCACCCGGAGTCGCCCGACGGCGATCGCCTCATCGGCGTCGACGGGAAGGCAACGCTCTACAACGGGCGCACCGGTGACCCGTACGACCGGCCCATCACGGTGGGCTACGTCTACATCCTGAAGCTGCTCCACCTGGTCGACGACAAGATCCACGCCCGCTCGACCGGCCCCTACTCGATGATCACCCAGCAGCCCCTCGGCGGGAAGGCGCAGTTCGGCGGCCAGCGTTTCGGCGAGATGGAGGTCTGGGCCCTCGAGGCCTACGGCGCCGCCTACGCCCTGCAGGAGCTGCTCACCATCAAGTCCGACGATGTGCTCGGCCGCGTGAAGGTCTACGAGGCCATCGTCAAGGGCGAGAACATCCCCGAGCCCGGCATCCCCGAGTCCTTCAAGGTGCTCATCAAGGAGATGCAGTCGCTCTGCCTGAACGTGGAGGTCCTCTCCACGACGGGCGAGGAGATCGAGATGCGGGAGCTCGACGAAGACATCTTCCGCACCACAGAAGAGCTCGGCATCGACCTCTCCCGTCCGGAGCGCGGCTCCGACGAAGAGGACGAGCGCCGGCGCGCTGATCGCTTTTAGAAAGAGGCTGCTGTCTTGCTCGACGTCAACGATTTCGATCAGCTTCGCATCGGCCTGGCCACGGCGGACTCGATCCGCATGTGGTCCAACGGCGAGGTCAAGAAGCCCGAGACCATCAACTACCGCACGCTCAAGCCGGAGAAGGACGGGCTCTTCTGCGAGAAGATCTTCGGTCCCACCAAGGACTGGGAGTGCTACTGCGGCAAGTACAAGCGCGTCCGCTTCAAGGGCATCATCTGCGAGCGGTGCGGCGTCGAGGTCACCCGCTCGAAGGTGCGCCGCGAGCGCATGGGCCACATCGAGCTCGCCGCGCCCGTCGTCCACATCTGGTACCTGCGCGGGACGCGCTCGTGGCTGGCGTACCTCCTGATGGGCACCGAGGCCCGTGAGGAGCTGAAGGCCAAGCAGCTCGAGAAGGTCATCTACTTCGCTGCCAACCTGGTCACGTGGGTCGACAACGAGAAGCGCCACACCGACCTGCCCAACCTCGAAGCCGAGCTGCAGGAGGAGCTGGCCGAGATCGAGCGCCAGCGCGACCTCGAGATCGACCGCCGCTTCAAAGGCGTCGAGGACGAGGTGGCCGAGCTCGAGAAGGAGGGGGCCAAGGACTCCGAGGTCAAGGCCCGCCAGAAGGCGGCCGACCGCGACGTCGCCCAGATCCGCGAGCGCGCTCAGCTCGAGCTCGAGCTCACCCAGCGCGCGTTCGACGAGTTCCGCGACCTGTTCGCTCGCAAGATCATCGAGGACGAGATCCTCTGGCGTCACCTGCGCGACCGCTACGGCGAGTACTTCCGGGGCGGCATGGGCGCCGACGCCATCGCCCAGCTCATCGGCGAGATCGACTTCGACGAGGAGGAGGTCAAGCTCCGCGACGCCATCGAGCCCGAGGAGGGCCGCCGCCCGCTGTCGGCCCAACGCAAGCAGAAGGCCATCAAGCGGCTGAAGATCGTGTCGGCGTTCAACCGCCGCGACGACAACGGCCGGCGCATCAACGACCCGCGGGCGATGATCCTCGACGCCGTGCCGGTGATCCCGCCCGACCTGCGCCCCATGGTGCAGCTCGACGGCGGCCGGTTCGCCACCTCCGACCTCAACGACCTCTACCGCCGGGTCATCAACCGCAACAACCGGCTGAAGAGGCTGTTGGACCTCGGTGCGCCGGAGATCATCGTCAACAACGAGAAGCGCATGCTGCAGGAGGCCGTCGACGCCCTGTTCGACAACGGCCGCCGCGGCCGTCCCGTCACCGGGCCGGGCAACCGTCCCCTGAAGTCGCTGTCCGACATGCTCAAGGGCAAGCAGGGCCGGTTCCGCCAGAACCTGCTGGGCAAGCGCGTCGACTACTCGGGCCGTTCGGTCATCGTCGTCGGGCCCACGCTCAAGCTCCACCAGTGCGGTCTGCCCAAGCAGATGGCCCTCGAGCTGTTCAAGCCCTTCGTCATGAAGCGGCTGGTCGACACCGAGCTGGCTCAGAACATCAAGTCAGCCAAGCGCATGGTCGAGCGCCGGCGTCCGCAGGTGTGGGACGTGCTCGAAGAGGTCATCAAGGAGCACCCCGTCTTCCTGAACCGGGCGCCAACGCTCCACCGCCTCGGCATCCAGGCCTTCGAGCCCCTGCTCGTCGAGGGCAAGGCCATCCAGATCCACCCGTTGGTGTGCGCGGCCTTCAACGCCGACTTCGATGGCGACCAGATGGCCGTGCACCTGCCGCTGTCGGCCGAGGCCCAGGGCGAGGCCCGGGTCCTCATGCTGTCAGCCAACAACATGCTCTCGCCGGCCCACGGCCGCCCGCTGACCGTGCCCAGCCAGGACATGGTCATCGGCGTCTACTACCTCACCGAGGAGGCCGAGGACGGCGCCGCGCCCGAGAACGGCCACGTGCGCCGCTACACCCGCCTCTACGAGATCGAGCGCGCCTATGAATCCGGCGCTCTGGCCCTGCACGCGCCCATCGAGATCCGCACGGGCGAGGTCGACGGCGACGGCAAGCCCCAGTACCGGCGCACGACGGCCGGACGCCTGTTCTTCGAGCACGCCCTGCCCGAGGACTACACGGCCCGCTTCGGCCACATCGACCGGCCCGTCAAGAAGCGCGACGTGGGCGAGATCGTCGAGAAGCTGGTCGACAACTACCCCAAGGCCATCGTGGCCGAGAGTCTCGACCGCCTCAAGGACCTGGGGTTCCGCTTCGCCAGCCAGTCGGGCCTGACGATCTCCATGGAGGACGTCAAGACGCCGGCTGAGAAGCGCACGATCCTCGACCGCTACGAGAAGGAAGCGGAGAAGATCGAGAACCAGTTCCGCCGGGGCATCATCACCGACGACGAGCGGCGCCAGAAGGAAGTCGAGATCTGGACCAACGCCACCGAAGAGGTGCGGCGGGCCATGGAGAAGACGCTCGGCGCCATCCCCTTCAACCCCATCGACATGATGGTGGGCTCGGGCGCCCGAGGAAACATCATGCAGGTGCGCCAGATCGCCGGTATGCGCGGTCTGGTCGCCAATCCGCGCGGTGAGATCATCCCCCGCCCGATCATCTCCAACTTCCGCGAGGGTCTGTCCGTCCTCGAGTACTTCATCTCGACCCACGGCGCCCGCAAGGGTCTGGCCGACACCGCTCTACGCACCGCCGACTCCGGCTACCTCACCCGCCGGCTGGTCGACGTCGCCCAAGAGCTGATCATCCGCGAAGACGACTGCGGCACCAGCCGCGGCCTCTGGCTGGAGGACATCAGGGCCGACGAGCCGGGTCACCGCTACAACCTCGACACCCGCCTGTACGGTCGGGTGCTGGCCGAGGCTGCGGGCAGCGTGGCCGCCGGGACGATGTGCGGCGAGGCCGAGGTGGCCCAGCTGCGTGACGATCCGTCTGTCGACCGGGTTCGGGTGCGTTCGGTGCTCACGTGCGAGGCGACCCACGGCGTGTGCGCCCAGTGCTACGGCCGGTCCCTTGCCACCGGACGCATCATCGAGCTGGGCGAGGCCGTTGGCGTCATCGCCGCCCAGTCCATCGGCGAGCCCGGCACCCAGCTCACCATGCGGACGTTCCACACCGGTGGCATCGCCGGTGAGGACATCACCCACGGTCTGCCTCGCGTCGTCGAGCTCTTCGAGGCCCGCACGCCGAAGGGCAAGGCCGTGCTGGCCCGCACGTCCGGCGTCATCCGCCTCACCGACGACGAGACCAAGGGCCGCTCGGTGACGATCGTCGGCGACGACGGCAGCGAGGAGAGCTACCCGGTCGCCACGCGCGACCTCGGGCGCATGCTCGTGGCCGACGGCCAGGAGGTCTCTGCCGGCGACGCCCTCGTCGAGGGGCCGAAGGATCCCAAGGAGCTGCTGGAGATCAAGGGCATCCGCGAGACCCAGCAGTACCTCGTCGACGAGGTCCAGAAGGTGTACCGGGACCAGGGCGTGTCGATCCACGACAAGCACATCGAGCTGATCGTGCGCCAGATGCTGCGGCGCGTGTCGGTCGCCGAGCCCGGCGACTCGGGCTTCCTGCCGGGAGAGCGCGTCGACTCCCGCGCCTACGCCGACATCAACCGCGAGCTGGTGCAGTCGGGCAAGGTGCCGGCCGAAGGCCGTCCCGAGCTCATGGGCATCACCAAGGCGTCGCTGGCCACCGACTCGTGGCTGTCGGCGGCGTCGTTCCAGGAGACGACGCGTGTTCTCACCGAGGCTGCCATCGAGGGCAAGAGCGACCAGCTCCTCGGCCTCAAGGAGAACATCATCATCGGCAAGCTGATCCCGGCGGGCACGGGCATGACCCGGTACCGCAACCTCGATCTCGAGGCGCCCGACTACGAGCCGCTGTCGTACTACTCGTCCGACACCGACCAGGACCTGGCCGCTTGGCTGGCCAACATCGGCACGGGCGACGGCGAAGGCGGCGCGGCGGCGAGCATCGGCGAGGACGAGGCCAGCTTCTTTGCGGGCCCCGAAGAGACCGCCGGATAGAGTCGGATCCGCACATGCCCACGATTTCCCAGCTGGTCCGTAAGGGCCGGCAGTCGAAGACCACCAAGACGAAGACCCCCGCTCTGCGGGGCGCCCCGCAGCGGCGCGGCGTCTGCACGCGCGTGTACACGAACACGCCGAAGAAGCCGAACTCGGCGCTGCGGAAGGTGGCGCGCGTTCGCCTGACCAGCGGCCAGGAGGTCACGGCCTACATCCCGGGCGTCGGCCACAACCTGCAGGAACACTCGATCGTGCTCGTGCGCGGTGGCCGCGTCCGCGACCTGCCGGGCGTCCGTTACAAGATCATCCGGGGCACCCTCGACACGTCGGGCGTGCGGGACCGCAAGCAGGCCCGCTCGCGCTACGGCGCCAAGAGGGAGGGCTGATGGTTTCGCACTCGCAAGCAGAGCTTGTCCGGCGAGCTGATCGTGCTCGATTCTTCTCGCTGCCATCCGAAGAGGCCGCCTGCGGCGGCGCGAGCGGCCGGCAGAAGAGGGAGGGCTGAGCTAGATGCCCAGGAAGGGCCCTGCTCCTCGGCGCGAGCTCATGCCCGACCCCGTGTACCACTCGGTGCTCGTCACCCAGGTGGTCAACAAGGTGCTCGAGCGGGGGAAGCGTTCCCTGGCCGAGCAGATCGTCTACGACGCCCTCGAGATCGTCCGCGACAAGGCAGGCGGGGACTCGATTGCCGCGCTGAAGCGGGCGGTCGAGAACGTGAAGCCCCAGCTCGAGGTCAAGAGCCGCCGGGTCGGCGGCGCCACCTACCAGGTCCCCATGGAGGTCCGGCCCCGCCGGGCCACCACGCTGGCGATCCGCTGGATCGTCGGCTTCTCGCGTGACCGGCGCGAGAAGACCATGGCCGAGCGCCTGGCCAACGAGTTGCTCGACGCCAACAACGGCATCGGCTCGTCGGTGAAGCGCCGCGACGACATGCACAAGATGGCGGAGGCCAACAAGGCCTTCGCCCACTACCGCTGGTAAGTCCCTTTCGCGGGGAAGAGTTCTGCCCCCGCGCGTGTTGAACATCTGTCATGGCTGAAGCACCCGTCATCCGCGAATTTCCCCTGGCCAGAACCCGCAACATCGGGATCATGGCCCACATCGACGCGGGCAAGACCACGACGACCGAGCGCATCCTCTACTACACCGGCAAGACCTACAAGATCGGCGAGGTCCACGAGGGCGCGGCCGTCATGGACTGGATGGTCCAGGAGCAGGAGCGGGGCATCACCATCACCTCGGCCGCCACCACCTGTCGGTGGAAGGACACCTGGATCAACATCATCGACACGCCCGGCCACGTCGACTTCACCGTCGAGGTCGAGCGGTCTCTGCGGGTGTTGGATGGCGCCGTGGCCGTGTTCGACGCCGTGGCGGGCGTGGAGCCGCAGACCGAGACCGTCTGGCGCCAGGCCAACAAGTACCGGGTCCCCCGCATCTGCTTCATCAACAAGATGGACCGCATCGGTGCCGACTACTTCCGCGCCGTGGAGATGATCCGCGATCGGCTCGACGCTTCGCCGGCCGTTCTGCAGATCCCGATCGGAGCGGAGGGCAACTTCCGCGGGATGGTCGACCTCATCGGGATGAAGGCCCTCGTCTGGGAAGAGGGCATGGGGGAGCAGTGGGAGGTCACCGACGTTCCCGATGACATGGCCGACGACGTCGAGCACTGGCGTCACGAGCTGGTCGACGTGCTCTCCCACCACAGCGACACGGTGATGGAGAAGTACGTCGAGGACCAGGAGATCACCGTCGACGACCTCAGGACTGCGGTCCGCGAGGCCACCCTCGCCAACGAGGTGGTTCCTGTCCTGTGCGGCACGGCGTTCAAGAACAAGGGCGTGCAGCCGCTGCTCGACGCCATCGTCGACTTCCTGCCCGCGCCGTCGGACCTGCCGCCGATCACGGGCATGGACGTCAAGGGCATCGAGGAGCTGGAACGTCCCGCCGACGACAGCGCCCCGTTCTCGGCGCTGGCCTTCAAGATCATGAGCGATCCCTACGTCGGCAAGCTCACCTACTTCCGCGTCTACAGCGGCACCCTGAAGCAGGGTTCGTCGGTGTTCAACTCGACCAAGGACCGCAAGGAGCGGGTCGGCCGCATCCTGCAGATGCACGCCAACCACCGCGAGGACAAGGACGCCGTCTTCGCCGGCGACATCGTCGCCGCCGTCGGCCTCAAGCAGACGACGACGGGTGACACGCTGTGCGACGCCAACGCGCCGATCGTGCTCGAGGCGCTGGAGTTTCCCGAGCCCGTCATCCACGTGGCCGTCGAGCCCAAGACGAAGGCCGACCAGGACAAGCTGGGCAAGGCCCTCAACGCCCTTTCCGAAGAGGACCCGACGTTCCAGGTCCACACCGACGAGGACACGGGCCAGACGATCATCGCCGGCATGGGCGAGCTGCACCTCGAGGTGCTGGTCGACCGCATGCTGCGCGAGTTCACCGTCGACGCCAACGTCGGCAAGCCCCAGGTGGCCTACCGCGAGACGATCTCGCGCGACGTGCACAAGGTGGAAGAGCGCTACGTGCGCCAGACCGGTGGTCGCGGCCAGTACGCCCACGTCGTCATCGACCTCGAGCCGACCGGCCCCGGCGGCGGCTACGAGTTCGTCGACAAGATCCGCGGGGGCGACATCCCCAAGGAGTACATCCCCGCCGTCGACGCCGGCATTCAGGAGGCGCTGCAGGGCGGTGTGCTCGCCGGATATCCCACCGTCGACGTGCGCGCCACGCTGACCGACGGCTCCTACCACGAGGTCGACTCGTCGGAAATGGCGTTCCGCATCGCCGGTTCGATGGCGGTGAAGCAGGCGGCCAAGAAGGCGAGCCCGGTTCTGCTCGAGCCCATCATGGCCGTCGAGGTCGTGACGCCCGAGGACTACATGGGCGACGTCATCGGCGACCTGTCGTCACGTCGCGGCAAGGTCGAGGGCATGGAGCAGCGGGGGGCCAGCCAGGTCATCCGGGCTCAGGTGCCCCTCGCCGAGATGTTTGGATACGCTACGGACCTGCGTTCTCGCACGCAGGGTCGTGCGACGTACACGATGCAGTTCCACTCGTATCAGCAGGTTCCCGAGTCGATTTCGCGTGAGATCGTCGCCCGGGTCCGAGGGGAGTAAGAGGCAATGGCCAAGCAGAAGTTCGAGCGCACCAAGCCCCACAGCAACGTGGGGACGATGGGTCACATCGACCACGGCAAGACAACGCTCACCGCGGCCATCACCAAGGTCCTCGCCGAGAAGAACCCCAACGTCTCCTTCACCGCCTTCGACCAGATCGACAAGGCGCCGGAGGAGAAGGCCCGGGGCATCACCATCTCCATCGCCCACGTCGAATACGAGACCGACAAGCGCCACTACGCGCACGTCGACATGCCCGGCCACGCCGACTACATCAAGAACATGATCACCGGCGCCGCCCAGGTCGACG
>CADDZP010000055.1 GCA_902812475.1 Actinomycetota bacterium
CCGCACGTCGACGCGGGCCCAGCCGGGAGGGGCACGCCGGGGCGCGGTCACGCTGGCTGGCGCGTCGTCGTCCACCACGTCGGCCGCGAGCTTCTATCTGGTGCTGGTCGTCGGGGCCGTGGTGGCGGCATCCGGCCTCGTCCTCGTCCGTCTCTTTGGAGTGAAGCTGCTATGGACATGAAGACGTTCCTGCGTTCTCAATGGGACCGCGTTGGCGCGTGGGTCGCCATCGGCGTGGGGGCGCTGCTTCTCCTCCTCGGATGGCTGGGCGTGAGCCACACCGTGTACCCCGCCGAACAGCTGCCCTACATCATCAGCGGCGGGCTCGGCGGCGTCGCCCTGATCGGAATCGGGGCCATGCTGTGGCTTTCGGCCGACCTCCGTGACGAGTGGACGCAGCTCCACGAGATCGCTCGTCTGCTCGGCGCCGACGCGGGTGAGGAGCCCAAAGCGAGCCCGTCGTCGCAAGCCGACGCCGCGTGATCCGTGCCGTCTGAGCGCTTCCGTCGCAGCGTTCCCTGGCGGCTCGGCGACCTGTTGGTTCTCTACGCCTGCGCCGCCGTCGGCCTGCTGATCATCGGTATCGCCTGGTTCGGCGCCGCCAGCTCGGTCGACGTCCACTCGCAGGTGCGGTGGACCGATCTCGGCGTCGGTGGCGTCATCATCGTGGGCGGCGGCGTGCTCGCTTGGGTTCTGGCCGGACGGCGCGCGGTCGGCGAACTGCGACGCGAGGTCACGTCGCGCATCCCTCTTCCCGTTCGCGAGACCGATCAGGTCAGCGCCGCCATTGCGACGCCCGGGCCCGGCCCAGACGGGGTCGTCTCCGGCCCGGGCATGACCCACTATCACCGGCGCGACTGCATCTTCGTACTCGGCAAGACGGTCAAGCGTGGCACCGAGCGTGGATTCCGGCGCCAGAAGCGGGCGCCGTGCCCGGCGTGCATCGGCGAACACGGCCCCGGGGTGGAGTCGTGAGGGACTTCTTCCCGTTCATCATCGCCGGCCTCGTCACCGGCTCGGTCTACGGATTGGCGGCCACGGGCCTGGTCCTCAGCTATCAGACGTCCGGGATCTTCAACTTCGGCCACGGCGCCATCGCCGCCGTCGGCGCCTACCTCTTCTTCCAGCTCCGTCAGGAGTGGGGTGTTCCGTGGCCGATCGCCGGCGTGGTCGTCCTCGTGATCGCTGGTCTCGTCATCGGGTATGTGTTCGAGCGATTGGCCCGCGGTCTGGAGGGCACGTCGACGGCAGCCAGGGTGGTGGCGACCGTCGGTGTGCTCATTGCCATCCAGGGCCTGCTCACGGCGACGTACGGGCCGGCGGCGCGGGACTCTCGTACGTTTCTGCCCACCCACGTCTTCAGCATCGGCGGCGTCAACGTCGGGCTCGACCAGGTCATCGTGTTCCTGGTCGCGCTCGGCGCGACCGCCGCCCTCACGCAGTACCTGCGACTGACGGCGACGGGATCCGCCATGCGCGCCGTTGTCGACGACAGCCAATTGCTCGACCTGGCCGGGACGAATCCGACTCGCGTGCGTCGCACGTCGTGGGCCATCGGCTCGGCCTTCGCGGCGCTCAGCGGCGTCCTGCTCGCCCCCGCCATCGGCCTCGACCCTCTCCTGTTGACGTTGCTCGTCATCCAGGCGTTCGGGGCGGCTGCCATCGGTCGCTTCTCCAGCCTTCCGCTGACCTTCGGCGGCGGCCTCGTCGTCGGCCTGATCGCATCGCTGTCGACCAAATACGTCTCCCAGTACCAGGTGCTGAGCGGCTTCCCGGCGGCTGTGCCGTTCATCGTGCTGTTCGTCGTGCTCGTCTTCGCCCGTCGAGGATGGCTGGCCGAGCTCGGCACGAGCGCGGCACGCAAGGTTGGCAGGCGTCCGCACGCCTCCCGGCGGGCGCGGATCGTCGGAGTTGTGTCGCTGATCGCCGTTGTCGCCGCCGCACCATTCTTTGCCGGGCCGCGCCTTCCCGTGTACTCGACGGCCCTGGTGTTCGTCCTGGTGTTCGCGTCGCTCAGGCTGTTGGTGGTGACCTCAGGGCAGGTGTCGCTCTGCCATGCGACCTTCGCGGCGGTGGGCGCCACGACCTTCGCCCATCTCGCCGGTGGCGCCGGGCTGCCCTGGCTCCTGGCGCTCCTGTTGGCCGGTCTGCTCGCCGTTCCGGTCGGTGCGGTCGTGGCGGTTCCCGCCATTCGTCTGTCAGGCCTCTTCCTCGCGCTGGCGACCTTCGGCTTCGGCATCCTCGTCGAGCGCCTCGTGTTCCCGATGGCGATCATGTTCGGCAAGGGCGGGCAGGTGACCGCGCCGCGACCGGACCTGGGCGTCTTCGACACGAACACGCCGAAGGGCTTCTATTACGTCGCTGTCGTCATTGTGATACTGGGCTTGGCCGGTATCCACGCTGCCAACCGCAGCCGTCTCGGCCGCCTCCTGCGGGGCATGGCCGACTCGCCGGTGGCTCTGGCGACCCTGGGGACGAGCGTCAACATCACCAGGGTGATCGTCTTCTGCCTGTCGGCGTTCTTCGCCGCCGTCGCCGGCGCGCTGTTCGCGTCGTTCAGCGGGACGGTCGGCGGCGTCTCCTTCCCGTCGTTTCTGTCCCTGACCCTTGTCGTGGTGCTGGCGATCGCGGGCGGGGGCGAGCTGCTCGCGCCGGTCGTGGCCGCCGTGGCCTTGCAGATCGTGCCGTCGTATGTGAGGAACGCCACGTTCAACGACTATCTGCCCGTCCTGTTCGGCGTGAGCGCCGTGGCGGTCGCCGTTCTCTCCAATCCGCGACTGGACGTCGATGCCCGCCTCCGCGCCCTCGGCACACGGGTCCATTGGCGGGACCGGACGAGCCGCATCGCCGTTCGGGCGCGAGCGGTCGGTGCCGAGGGACGTCCATGAACGGGCTGGAGATCCGGGAGATGCGTGTGCGCTTCGGCGGACTGACGGCCGTCGACGGGGTCTCGCTCACGGCGCCCGGCGGACGCATCACCGGGCTCATCGGGCCCAACGGGGCCGGGAAGACGACGATCTTCAACGCGTGCACCGGCTTGGTGCGTCCCGAGTCGGGCCAGGTCCGCCTCGACGGAGAGGATCTCATGGGCCTGTCGGTCCCGGCTCGAGCCCGCCGGGGCGTGGGACGCACGTTCCAGCGCATGGAGCTGTTCGACTCCCTCACCGTCGCTGAGAACGTCCGTCTCGGCCGCGAGGCTGGTCAGGCGGGCGGCAACGCCGTTCGCCACGTCGTCGCCCGGCGCAGTGACGGCGAACAGGTGCGGGCCGTCACCGAGGCGACGCTGGAGCTGTGCGACATCACACACATCGCCGATCGAACCGCCGGCGCCCTCTCGACGGGCCAACGGCGGCTCGTCGAGCTGGCGCGCACGCTGGCCGGGCGCTTCTCGATGCTGCTTCTGGATGAGCCCTCCTCGGGGCTCGACCGGTATGAGACCGAGCGCTTCGCCGAGATCCTCCGTCGGGCCGTCGCCGACCGCGGCCTCGGCATCCTGCTCGTCGAGCACGACATGAGCCTGGTCATGACCACGTGCGAGCACATCTACGTCGTCGACTTCGGTAGGCCCATCTTCGACGGCACGCCTATCCAGGTCCAGACGAGCGAGGCCGTCCGTGCCGCTTACCTGGGGTCCGACGCGGCCTGATGCTGGCCCTGTCGCATGTCGACGCCGGCTACGGCGAGACGACCGTGCTGCGAGACGTGTCGCTCGTCGTCCCCGTCGGATCGGTGGTGTCATTGCTCGGGCCGAACGGGGCGGGCAAGACGACCGTGCTGCGCGTCGCCAGCGGGGTGCTGCACCCGGCGAGCGGCCGCCTGCTTCTCGACGGCGACGACGTGACCGGCGTCGCGCCTCATCAGCTCGTTGCCCGAGGCGTCTGCCACATACCCGAAGGGCGCGGCATCTTCCGTAGCCTCACCGTGCGCGAGAACCTCCTGACCCAGGCGCCGTCGACGCCGCCCGCCGACGCTCTGGCCCGAGCCGTCGAGGCCTTCCCGATCCTGGGCGAGCGCTTGTCCCAGACGGCGGGGACGCTGAGCGGCGGCCAGCAGCAGATGCTGGCGCTGGCCCGGGCCTACACCACCGACGCGCGCGTCGTGCTCCTCGACGAGGTCTCGATGGGTCTCGCCCCTCTGGTCGTCGACGAGATCTTCTCGTTCGTGGAGCGCCTGGCCGCTGCGGGCCGGTCGCTCCTTCTCGTCGAGCAGTACGTCACCCGTGCGCTGGCCATATCGGACTTCGTGTACCTGCTCAACAAGGGCCGTATGGCCTTCGCCGGCGAGCCCGGCGAGCTCGACGAGGAAGCGGTCTTCCAGGGCTACGTCGGGGCGTCGGTGTGACGGCCGAGCGGTTTGACCTGCGCATTGACGTGACCGATGCCGCCGCCCTCGGCGAGCGCGCCGAAACAGCGGTCACCGTCGTTCTCCCGGTCGCTGACACTGTTCCTGAGCCACCGATCGTCTGCTTCGGCTTCCCCGGCGGCGGCTACAGCCGCGGGTACTACTCGTTCGACATGCCCGGTGCTGAGGGAAGCGGCGAAGCAGGCTGGCACGCTCGGCGCGGTTGGGTGTTCGTCGCCTGCGACCACCTCGGTGTGGGCGAGAGCAGTCTCCACGACGAGAACGCGCTCCTCATGGACAACGTCGCGGCCGCCAACGCGGCCACCGTGCGGGACGTGGTCGCACGGCTGCGGGCCGGTTCGCTGGTCGACGGCTTCCCGGCCCTGGCGTCGCCGGTCGTGCTCGGGATCGGCCAGTCGATGGGCGGCTGCCTCGCCGTCGTCCAGCAAGGCCAGCATGCGAGCTTCGATGGCGTTGGGGCGCTCGGCTTCAGCGCCATCCACACGACACCGCCGATGCCGCCGGGCGAGCCGCCGCTGCCGATCCCGTTCATCCCCCGTGGGAGTCCGCCCGCCCAGCCAACGGTCGTCAACGAGCCGCTGCTGCGGCGGGCTCTGGCGGTTGTCGGGCCCCCCCGAGCTGACACCGGGTCCGTCAGTCCAATGGCGTGGGGATTCCACTACGACGACGTGCCCGAGGACATCGTGCGCCAGGACATGCAGGACTTCTATACCCGGCACGGCGACGTGCCGCCGTGGGGGAGCGCGACCTGCCCGGGACTTCGGGCATGGGTGCTGACCCCTGGTGTCATTGCTGCCGAGGCGGCTGCAGTCGATGTGCCGCTGCTGTTGGCGTTCGGCGAGCGCGACGTCGCCGCTGATCCGTGGATGGAACCGAAGGCCTATCCACGCGCCCAGGACATCACCCTGTTCGTGTGCTCGCGGATGGGCCACATGCACAACTTCGCCGGGACGCGCGAGCGGCTGTGGTCCCGAATCCACAGCTGGGGTTCTTCGGTCGCGACCGCGGCGGGAGCAGAGCGGTGAACTTCGCCTTCAACGCGGACCAGGAGCTGCTTCGGGAGAGCACCCGGCGCTACCTGGCTGACCATCACCCGTTGTCGGCGCTGCGCCCCGTGCTCGAGGCGCCGGAGGTGTTCGATCGGGATGCGTGGCGCTTGGCGGCCGGGTTGGGCTGGACGGCGATGCTCGTCCCGCCCGAGCACGACGGAGGCAGCGTCACCGACCAGCCCCTCGTCGACCTCGTCGTACTCGGCGAAGAGCTCGGGCGGGTCCTGCACCCCGGTCCCTTCGTCCCCACCAACGTGGTGGCCGACGCCGTCTCCCGGTGGGGCTCCGACGCGCAGCGCAAGGCGGTGCTTCCGCCGCTCGCCCGCGGCGAGCAGGTGGCAGCGTGGTGTCTGACGGCGGATGGCTCGGTCGAGCCCGGATCATGCGAGGTGCGGGCGGAACGACGGGGGGACGCGCTTGTCCTCGAAGGGGTGGCCCGCTACGTCCACGGGGCCACCGTCGCTGACCTCTTTCTCGTGCTCGCCCGCATGCCGGACGGCCTGGTGCACGTCCTCGTCCCCGCCACCGCGGACGGTGTTGGCGTTCGGTTGCAGCAGTGCCTCGATCTCACCCGACGCTTCGGTGTCGTGACGCTGGAGCGGGTGGAGGTGGATGCCGCCGACGTCCTCGACCACGACGCCGGCGCCGTGCTCGAGCGGGCCGTCGAGGTGGCGACCGTGCTGCAGGCGGCCGAAGCCGTCGGCGCCGCAGACTTCCTCTTTCACGCGACGGTGGCCTATCTCCAGGACCGTGTGCAGTTCGGGCGCACGATCGCCAGCTTCCAGGCCATCAAGCACCGCGTGGCCGACCTGCTGCTCACGCTGGAGGCCATGCGTGCCGCCGCCCACTACGCCGCCCTTGCGCTCAACGACAGATTCGACGACCGGCCAGCGGCGGTGAGCACGGCCGGTTCGTACGCCGGTGACGGCTTCGCCTTCCTCTGCGGCGAGTCGTTGCAGCTCCACGGCGGCGTCGGGTTCACGTGGGAGCACGACGTCCACCTCTTCGTGCGCCGGGCCAAGACGAGCCAGGCGCTCTACGGCGACCCTAGCTGGCACCGGGAGCGCCTGTGCGCGCTGGCCGAGGTCGACGCCGCCCAGAGGGACGCCTGATGGACGTCACCGTTCCGGAGATCCCCGCCCGCTACGACGGCTACCGCGCCGAGCTCCGCCGCTTCATCGTCGACCACAAACCGACGCTGGGTTGGAAGCAACGCAGTGGGCTGCGGGTGCCAGAGGAAGAAGCGGACGTGGACGCCCTGCGGGAGTGGGTCCGCTCGTTGTACGACGCTGGCTACCGGCTTGCACAGTTCCTCCTCGAGGAGGTCGACGAGCACGAGCAGCGGATCCTCGAGCAGGAGTTGGGCGCCACCGGGCTCCCGTTCGTGCTCGGGAACCCGCTGGTGGCGGGCGCCCTGAAGGCCTTCGGCACACCGGAGCAGCAGGCGCGCCATCTCCCACCCATGGCCCGCGGCGACCACATCTGGACGCAGCTGTTCAGCGAGCCGAACGCCGGCAGCGACCTGGCGTCGCTGCAGACCCGCGCCGAACTCGACGGCGACGTCTACGTCGTGCACGGGCAAAAGGTGTGGAGCACGTGGGCCCAGTGGGCGGACTACGGGTACCTGCTGGCCCGTACCGAGCCGGTCCCCGGCCCCAAGGGCATCACCGCCTTCATCCTCGACATGCACGCCGCTGGCGTCGACGTTCGTCCGCTGCGGGAGATGACGGGCACGACGGACTTCAACGAGGTGTTCCTGGATGGCGTCCGCGTACCCGTCAGCGACGTCATCGGGGCGCGGGGCGAGGGTTGGAAGGTCGCCAACGTCAGCCTCATGACAGAGCGGACCAACGTCGGCGGCGGATCCACGGGCGACATCGCAGCCGCCCTCGTCGGCGTGGCCCGCGCCCACCGGCGCCGGGGCCGTCCCGCCATCGACGACGACTCGGTGCGCCAGGCCATCGGCGCCTTCAGCGCCCGCTCCCGCATCCAACGGGCCCTGGGCTACCGGGTGGCCACCAAGGCGGCGAAGGGCGCAGCCGACATGTGGGACGCGCCGGTCACCAAGATCTGGTTCAGCGAACTCAACCTCGAGGTGGCCGAGTTCGCCCTCGCCCTCCAAGGCGCCCGGGGCGCGCTCGTCGAGGGCGACCCCGACGCCGTGGACGACGGCGCCTGGCAGGACCGGTTCCTCTACGCCCGAGCGTGGACGATTGCCGGCGGCTCCAACGAGATCATGCGCAACCTCATCGCCGAGCGCGGCCTCGGCCTGCCCAAGGAACGCCGAGGCGACATCTCCTGAGTTGCCCGACTCCGGTATCACAGTGATACCATCGGAGCGTGGCGATGACCCTGCGACTGAGCGACGACGAGCAGGCGGCTTTGCGTGATCGAGCGGCGGCTGAGGGAATCTCGATGCAGGAGGCGGCCCGCCGCGCCGTTCGCAGCTACGTCACGCGCGGGCAACACCGCGACCGCGTTTCGGCTGCTGCCCGTCGGGTGATGGACGCTCATGCCGAGGCGATCGAGCGCCTCGGTCGGTGACGGATCCCGTCGACTACCTCGACCTCGAGGACCTGATCGACCTGGCGAGGCTGCTTCTGGGTGACCCGCCGCCCATTCGCGACATCGGCCTGTTGGAGTCGGCGTGTGCGCGGCCGCGGACCACGGCGTTCGGGCAGGACGCCTACCCCGACGTGTGGACCAAGGCAGCGGCGCTGCTCCAGTCGCTCGTGAAGAACCACGCCCTCGTGGACGGCAACAAGCGACTCGGGTGGCTGGCCACTGCCGTCTTCCTCGAGATCAACGACGCTGGCGTGACACACATCAGCAATGACGACGTGTACGACCTGGTGGCCGGTGTGGCCGCAGGCAGCGATGCCGTCGAGGCCATCGCCGCGTCGCTGAAGGCGATGGTTACGCCATCGGATTAGCGCCTGAGGTCGCGGAAGGGGACGTCGCGTCCACGTCCGGCTCGCGGGGTAGGCCCAGTGCTCGCTCGCCGAGGGCGTTGCGCTGGATCTCGTCGGTGCCCCCGCCGATGCGCACGCCGACGCTGGCCAGCGCCACGGTGTGCAGGGAGCCGTCGTAGGGGGCGTCGGAACCGTCGAGCATGCCGTGAGCACCGAGGATCGAGAACGTCAACTCGCGGGACGCCTGGCAGACCCGCGAGACGGCCAGCTTGGTGATCGACGCCTCGGGGCCTGGGGGTCGCCCGGCCTTGGCCGACGCCGCCGTTCGCAGCAACGTGTAGCGGTTGGTCTCGTTGAGGGTGTAGTAGCGGGCGAGCTCCTGGCGGATGTGCGGGTCGTCGGCCACGCCCCGCTCGCGTGCGAGGGCGATCAACCGGCGGGCGGGGACGGCATTGCCGCTGAACACCGGGCGCCGCTCCCCGCGCTCGAGCACCTCGCCGATCGTCCGGTCGAGGAAGCCCGCCCGCTCCCCGGACGGCACCTGCACCAGCCCCTTCGGCGGCCGGCCCGCGACCATCGCCCGCTCCAGCGCCATCACCGTTCGGGCGACGCGCCAGCCGTCGTTGCACTGGCCCACGATGTCTTCGTGGTCGACGCGGGCACCCGTGAGGAACACCTCGCAGAAGTTGGCCTCGCCGTTCATCTGGCGGAGGGGGCGGGCCTCGACGCCAGCCTGGTCCATGTCGATCACGAAGAACGTGATCCCCTCGTACTTCGGGCGGTCGACGTCGGTGCGGGCGAGCAGCATGCCCCGCCGCGCCACGTCGGCGCCCGAGTTCCACACCTTCTGACCGTCGACGACCCAGCCCTCGCCGTGCTTCTCAGCACGCGTGGCGAGGGCGGGCAGGTCGGAGCCAGCACCCGGTTCGGAGAACAGCTGGCACCAGGCCTCCTCGCCGCGCAGCAGCGGCGGGAGGTACCGGGCCTGCTGCTCGGGCGTGCCGTGGGCGAGGAGCGTCGGCCCCGCCAGCGCCGCCCCGACCACACCTTGGGGCGGACCAATCATGCCGGCTGCGGCGAGCTCCTGGGTGACGGCGCGCGCGTCCTTGTTGCTCATGCCGCGGCCGTAGGGCTCGGGCCACGCCGGCATGGCCAGCCGGGCGTCGGCCAGCCGCCGCCACCACTCGCGCACGGTCAAGTCGAGCGACCAGTTCTCGGCCGCCCACTCTCGGACCTCGGCGCGGACGTCGCTCACCGCGAGAACAGTATACTTATTTGGTCAACGCACGAAGGCGGCGAGCGCCTCCAGGTGGCGGCGCATGCGGTGCCTGGCCAGCTCCTTGTCGCCGGACGCCACGGCTCGGGCGATCTTCTCGTGGGTGCGAAGCACCTCCTCGTTGATCTGCTCACGCTGCTTCGCTGCCAGCTTCTCGATCTGGTAGAGGCGGCTGAGGCGAATCATCACGAGGGCGACCAGGGCGAGCACTCGGTTGCCGGCCAGGTCGGCGATGGCGGCGTGCAGATCATGGACTGCCTCGGCCCGTTCGACGTCTGTGACCTCGGCCTCACGCTCGAGGGCGGCCCGGAGGCGGGCGGCGCCGCCCTCGTCGATGCGGTCTACGGCGAGGTCGACGAGCGCAATCTCGACGCCGATGCGGAGCTCCATGATGTCGCTCAGCTTCATGCCCCGGTAGGCGAGGTAGGTGGCGACTGTGTCCGTGACCGCCGCCGCGCTCGGGGCAGCGACGAAGAGCCCGCCGCCGGGCCCCCGCTTCATGACGGCCACCTGGTGGTGCTCCAGGATCCGCACCGCTTCGCGAAGCACGGCGCGGCTGACGCCCTGCTGGGCCATGAGATCGGCTTCGGCTCCGACCAGCTCGCCGGGTTCCGCGTTGTCGGCCACGACCTGCTGGGCGATGCTGCGGGCCACGGCCTCGGCCCGCTTGCCGCCGTTCCCGTCGCCGAGGATCACGGCGTCAGGGAGGAGTTGGCGGGTGGACCGCCTTCTGCGCAAGAAGTCGGCTTCCGCTTCCAGGTGCTTGCGCATCCGACCCCGAGCCAGACCACTGTCGCCTGCCAGCACGGCGTCGATGATGCGGATGTGGGCGCGGACCTTCTCCCCGGCGACGCTCGTCGTTCGCAGGCTCCGCCAGTCGCGGGAGTACAGCATGGCGACTCGGTTGAGCACCTCCACGAAGAGCTCGAGGGCGGCGTTCTTCGACATCGTCGCCAGCGCCGCGTGCATGGCGCGCGGATCGGTGGGATCCGGTGACTTCTCCTCGTCGCTCAGCGTGCGCAGGCGCAGGAGGTCGTCCTCGTCCAGCCGGCCCGGGACCAGCTCGGTGACGATCTCCTCGAGGACGACACGGGCCTCGAACACCTCGTCGAGGGTGGCGTCAACGCGATGGAGGTAGAGCACGACGGCGTCGATGACGGCTTCGACCGTCGGCGCAGCGACGACCAGCCCACCTCCGGGGCCGCGCCGGGTGCGGGCCACCTGCTGGTGCTCGACCAGGCGCACTGCCTCGCGAAAGACGGCCCGACTGACGCGGTAGCGCTCGAGCAGGTCGGCCTCCGATCCCAGCACCTCGCCGACCGGCCAGCCAGCGTGGATCACGTCGTCGATGATGCGGTCGGCGACGATCGAGGCCCGCTTCGAGCCCCGCTCCGCGTCCCCCCGCCCCAGAGCCGACGGCGTGGACGCCTGTGGAGATGCGGGCACTCAATGAGGCTACTGCACGGTGTTTGCGCCCTCAGGGAAATCGATTGAGCATACTGAATTAGGCTATGCTTCGGTCGTGGCGTCGGTTCAGCACGCGCGCGCTGACCGCGGCGCCCATCCGTGGAGCCAGCGGCTGGGCGTGTGGTGGATCGCCGAGGACCACCCTGACCATCCCGCCATCGCCGCCTCGCCGAGCGGCGTGACCCTGACGTTCGCGGAGCTGGCGGGCCGGGCCCATCAGGTTGTGCACGCCGTCCGCGCCCGCGTCCTGAAGGCGGGCGACGTCCTCGCCTACGCACTGCCCAATGACGTTGACATCGTCGTGTGGCAACTGGCCGCCCAGGAGTCCGGGCTTCGCTCGGTTGCCCTGAACCCGAGCCTCTCGGCGGCCGAGATGGCTGCCATCCTGGAGCACTCGGATGCCGCCGCGCTCGTGCTGCATCACGACTTCGCGGCGCGCAGCGCCGACGTCGTGGGATCGGCCCGGCTGCGGCTGGCGGTGGCGGTGGGCGGTGCGGTGCCCGGCTTCGAATCCCAGGAGGACGTCCTTGCCGGGCACCCGACGACGATCCCTGAGGAGCGAGTGCTCGGGGTGCCCATCACGTATTCGTCGGGCACGACCGGTCGTCCCAAGGCGGTGCTGCGGCCGGCGCCCGCCGTCGACCCGTCCGTGGCGGCCGACGCCAGCAAGACGTTCGGCCGCGCCTTCCGCTTCCTTCCTCTCGAGGGCGCCCACCTCGTGTCGGCGGGGATGCACCACGGCGGCTGCCAGAGCTTCTACCTGGGCGCCCTCAACGTGGGCCAGGCCCTGGTCATCCAGGGCAAGTTCGACGCCGAGGAGGCGCTCGCCCTCATCGAGCGCCACCGGGTGACGACGGCGTACATGGTCCCCACCCAGTTCGTGCGGTTGCTCAAGCTCCCCGAGGCGGTCCGCAACCGCTACGACGTGTCCAGCCTGCAGTCGGTGGTGCACGCTGCCGCCCCGTGCCCGATCGAGATCAAGCGCCAGATGTTCGAGTGGTGGGGCCCGGTCATCTGGGAGACCTACGGGGGCATGGAGGGCGCGGCCACCATCGCCAAGCCCCACCGATGGCTGGAGAAGCCGGGGACGGTGGGCCGGCCCATCAAGGGCATGAAGGTGCGCATCCTCGACGATGCTGGCAACGAGCTGCCGCCTGGCGAGGTGGGCCACGTGTACATGGAGTCTGACGGCCCGGCCTTCGAGTACGGCGGTGACGCCGAGGCCACCGCCGCCGCCTACCGAGGACGGGCGTTCACCATCGGCGACGTCGGGTACCTCGACGAGGACGGATACCTGTTCCTCTGCGACCGCCAACGGGACATCATCATCAGCGGCGGCGTGAACATCTACCCGGCCGAGGTGGAGGCCGTCCTCCAGACGCATCCCTCGGTCGCCGACGTGGCCGTAATCGGGGTGCCCGATCCTGAGTGGGGCGAGTCGGTCAAGGCGGTCGTCGAGCTCGACGGCGGCGTGTCGCCCAGCGACGAGCTGGCCGCTGAGCTGGTGGCGTGGTGCCGGGAGCGGCTGGCCGGTTACAAGTGCCCACGCTCGGTCGACTTCAGGAAGTCGCTGCCCCGGCGCGAGGACGGCAAGCTGCTCAAGCGCCTGATCCGCGACGAGTACTGGGCCAGTACGGGCCGCAAGGTGTAGGAGACGAGGAGGAGCGATGGCAGACATGACCGGCAGCAAGATCTGGGCGAACTCGGCGGACTCTCACATCGTCGAGCCCCCTGGCGTGTTCGACTCCCTGCCCGAGCACATCCGCGAGCGGATGCCCCGCAGCGTCAAGGACCCGAGCGGCGAGTTCGAGACCATCTACATCGACGGCCAGGAATTCCGGCGGGCGATGCCCAAGCCCACGCCCGGCAAGGAGAAGAAGGGACTCGGCATCAACGCCCGCCCCGTCGACTCCGAGGAGGACGAGTTCATCACCCGCACGATCCAGGGCAACGACCCCGCCCATCGCCTGCGGGACCTCGACGGCGAGGGGATCTGGGCCGAGGCCATCTACCCGTCTCTCGGCATCTGGGCCTTCAACATCCGCACGCCCGAGGTGGCCAGGGCGGGCGCCCGAGCGCTCAACGAGTTCGCTCTCGACTTCCAGAGCAACTCGCCGCGGTTCGTGTGCGCGGCGTCCATCCCGTTCGTCGACGCCGACGACGCCGTCGCCGAGATCCGCTGGGCCGCCGACGCTGGGTTCCATCTCGGCTTCCTCCCGGTGCAGCCGCCCTTCGGCCGCCCCGACTGGAACGACGAGGAGTGGGATCCGATGTGGGCGGCCTTCGCCGAGACAGGGATGGTGATCGGCATCCACATCGGCACCGAGCCCGTCGACCCCAGCGGGCGCATCGGCGTGTACTACCGGGGCCGGGGCGGTGCAGTCCTCAACTACGTGGAGACCACCTACGGGGGCCAGCGGGCCGTCACCAAGCTCATCGCTTGCGGCGCCCTCGACCGCCACCCCGCGCTCCGGGTCTTGGTGTCCGAGGGCGGCGCCACGTGGGGACCGTTCATCGCCGACCGCATGGACGAGGGCTACCGCCAGCACGGCGCAGCCGTGAAGCCGGTGCTCTCCAAGCCACCCAGCCAGTTCCTCTACGAGCAGGTGTACGCGTCGTTCCAGCACGACCGGTCGGCGGTGGCCGCCCAGTGGGCGATGGGATGGAAGAACGTGATGTGGGGCAGCGACTACCCACACTTCGAGGGCACGTTCGGTCACACCCAGAAGACGCTGCACGAGCTCTTCGACGGTGTCGATCCCGAGGTGAGCCGCCGCATCCGGATCGGCGCCTTCCAGGAGCTCTTCCCCCACGTACCCGAGCTGCCCGCCGACCGCCAGTCATGACGACGACGACGTCAGCCGAGTTCGAGAAGGCCACCGACTACTCGTTCAAGGAGGAGGACATCGAGCGGGCCAAGGCCCTGGTCGGCCGCTACACGGCCTCGACGGCCCGCGAGCACTTCACGACCGCCACCCACGACGTGATGCGCAACTTCGCCCGCGGCTACGGCGACGACAACGCGCTCTTCGCCGAGGAGGAGTACGGGCCCGCCACCCGCTGGGGCGACCACATCGCCCCCCCCATGATCCCCATCGCCTTGAACAAGCCCCTGCTCAGCGACC